>JAEWGY010000077.1 GCA_023388035.1 Bacillota bacterium
ATCTTGCTAAAATCGCTTTGAAAAAATATCCAATTTTCAGTTTTATATTATTATCTTTAGCATTTATAGCAGTATACTTTTTAAAGCTTAATGTTGGTTATATTATTATTACAGCTGCCTTTATTTCGTATCTTTTTTCTTTAGGAAGGAATAGTCATGTTAATTAGAATAATCCTTGCTTTTTTATATATTGGTCTAATTTCTTTTGGTGGTGGCTATGCCTCAATCCCTTTAATTCAAAGTGTAATAGTAGAAAAATTAAATTGGATTAATCTTAGTGAAATGGCTGATATTATCACTATTTCACAACTTACACCAGGACCGATTGCGATTAATTCA
This sequence comes from Bacillota bacterium, assembly GCA_023388035.1. Classification (GTDB taxonomy): domain Bacteria; phylum Bacillota_I; class Bacilli_A; order Erysipelotrichales; family Erysipelotrichaceae; genus RGIG5681. Next base: position 340 of record JAEWGY010000077.1, read on the forward strand.
GCAAGTTTTGTAGGTATGAAATTAGCCTCTATTCCTGGAGCGATAGTAGCAACCTTAGCTAATATTACACCGCAATTTATACTACTTTCACTTATTTCTTTAATATATTTTAAAAATAAGAAAATCAATTTTATTGAAAAAATTATGATCGGTTTAAGACCTGCAGTGGTTGGTCTTATTATTGCAGCTAGCTTAAGTCTTTTTATGACTACAGTCTTTTATTTCGATACTAAGCTTAATATTGATTTTAAATTATTAGTGATTTTTCTTATTTCTTTATTTTTAGCTTTTAAAAGAGTATCAATTTACCTAATTATTCTTTTAAGTGCTATACTAATTTTATTAATGGAGGTAATAAGATGAAAGTGATCGGTATCTCAAGTGCCATGCTTAAAATTGAAAGTGGCCCCTTTAAAGCTTATCCACGTAATTATATTAATTATGATTATCCTAAGGCAATAGCAAATATGAACGCAATTCCCTTAATTTTACCAATGATTGAGGATGAAAAGATAATTGAAGGCTATCTTAAAATCGTTGACGCTTTAATTTTAAGCGGGGGACATGATGTAAGTCCTTATTTGTATAATGAAGAAAATCATCCTAAACTGGGTGAAACCTTAGAATTAAGAGACCGCGTCGAATATTTACTTATTAAAAAAGCAATTGAATTTAAAAAGCCTATTTTAGGTATCTGTAGAGGATTACAGCTTTTAAATGTTTATTTTGGTGGTACTTTACATCAGGATTTAAGTTTAAGCAGTGCTAGTTTAAGACATTCATCACCAATGGAACCAACTTTTTTAGAACATCATGTTGAAATTAAAAAGGATAGTACTTTATTTGAGTGGCTTAAGGAAAGTAAAATTAAGGTTAATTCCTTCCATCATCAAATAATAAAGGATTTAGCTAAAGAATTTACTATTAGTGCTTTAGCTAGTGATGGAGTTATTGAAGCTTTTGAATCAAAAGAGCTAAATATCTATGCTGTGCAGTGGCATCCTGAGATGTTATATGATTATGATACACATAGTTATAATATCTTTAATGAATTTATTAAGAGACTTTAGTCTCTTTTTTATTATAGAAATGAATATATATATATATATATATGAATATCTATATTAAAGTAATAGCTTACAATATTATTAAAGCAAGGAGGTTATATGAAGAAAGCTTTAATAATTTGTGCTGCCGGAATGTCTTCTTCACTTATTGCTGCTAAGGCAAGTGAAAAATTAAAAGAAATGGGAGAAGATATTATTGTTGATGCAGTTTCAGCTAATTTTGGAGAAGAAAAAATAAAGCAAAAAGAATTTGATTTATATCTAGTATCTCCTCAAACTAAAATGATGCTGGCAAAATTTGAAGAATACGCTAATAATGTTGGCGTAAAAGTGGTTTTAATACCATTTGATCACTATATACCAATACCGATGGCGATTGAGAAGTTTGCTAAACTAGTGGTGGATAATATCTAGTATGGAAAAAGAAAAAGTCGATTTAGTTGCTTTTGAGATTATCGCTTTTAGTGGGGAAGCACGCTTCTTAATTCATGAAGCTTTTAAACATATGAGAAATAAAGAATTTGCTAAGGCTAAAGACTTATTAACTAAGAGTGAAACAGAAATTCAAAAAGCTCATAAAACGCAAACTGATTTATTACATTCATATGCTAGTGGCGAAGAGATTAAGATAGAAATTATTATGGTTCATGCTCAAGATCACTTAATGACTACGATGACTTTAAAGGAAGTAGCTTATGAACTATTAGCCCTATATGAAACAAGATAAGGAAAGACTAAATTTAATGCGTCGATCGATGTTTAATCGTCGCTTTATTTTACCTAAGATTTTAATTGCCTTATTTACTTTTATTTATTTATTCTTATCACAAAGTGCTTATTTAATTAAAGATTACTTATTATTAGTAATCCTTAGTATTTTAAGTTTAAGCTATTTTATTTCATATTTTTACTTACATATTAAGATTAATAAATTAGCAGATAATTTAAAAGGTTTAACATATTTTATAATAGTTAGTTTAGTCACTTTGAGCTTATTAGCAATGCTTAAACAAGAAAATCTTTGTATTTTTTTAAAAAAAGAATATCAAATATATTTCTTAGGGATATTGCTATTACTAAAGTTGTTAATAATCTATAAATTATATTTAATTAATAATCATTATGATAAGAATTATCTTAAATATCAAGCTTTTTTAAAATTACATAAAAGGAGTTTTTAAATGTTTAAATTTTTAGAAAAATATGTAATGGGACCAATGTCGGTTATCTCACAGATACCTTTAGTACGTGCGATTACTGCAGCTGGTATGTCTTCGATTACTTTTACAATTGTCGGTTCAATGTTTCTGGTCTTTAACATTCTACCCGATGCAATGCCATTTTTAAAACCATTTTTTGAAGCAACATTTTTTCGTTTTTCTGACTTATATTTATTAGCTTATAAAGCTTCAATGGGAATCATCTCTTTATATTTTGTTATTGCGATTTCATATGAATATACAAGAATTATGAGAGATGAAAAGCAAATTGATATAAGTCCAATTAACGGTGCTTTGCTTGCGATTTTCGCCTTATTTATTCTAATTCCTGAGTTAGTTATAAATGAAGGGATAGTTTCTTTAGTTAATGGTAATAATGTGATTAATGGTTGGATTATAGGTGGTGATGGTCCTAGTAGACTCGCAGCCTCTGGTTTATTCACAACCATTATTGTTTCATTTATTGTTGTACGTATTTATGCATTCTGTGTAACTAAAAAATTAGTAATTAAAATGCCTGAGGCAGTACCATTAGGTGTTGCAAGATCATTTACAGCACTAATTCCAGCATTTATTACAGCCTTCTTTTTCTTAGCAATTAATGGTATTTTAGTTGCTTTAGGAACAGATGTTTATAAGGTTATTGCAATTCCTTTTGGTTTTGTAGTAAATCTTGCAAATTCATACCTAGGATTATTAGTTATCTATTTCTTGATTTCTGCTTTATGGATAGTAGGTATTCATGGTGCAACTATCATAACTTCAATCTTAACACCTTTAACATTATCAAATCTAGCAGATAATATAGCAGGAGCGAATCATGTATTTGCTGGTGAATTTAATAATGCCTTTGTTACTGTTGGTGGATCTGGAGCTACCTTAGTATTAATCTTTTTAATGGCATTTATGGCTAAGAGTCAGCAGTTAAAATTATTAGGTAGAGCTGCTATAGTGCCAGGTTTCTTTAATATTAATGAACCTATTCTTTTCGGTTTACCATTAGTATATAATCCATTTATGGCCATACCATTTTTCCTAGCGCCAATGGCTAGTGCTTCAATTGGTTATTTTGCGATTAAATTACATTTAGTAAATCCTGTAGTAGCGCAGCAACCATGGCCAACACCAGTTGGAATAGGTGGCTTTATTGCTACAGGAGGAGATTATCGTGGCTTTATTCTGGCATTAATAACTGTTTTAGTTGCAGGTATTATTTACTTCCCGTTCTTTAAATATTATGATAATAAGTTACTAAATGAAGAAAAATTAAATAGTAATACAGCTAATTGAATTAATAAGTCTTAACTAAAGGTTAAGACTTATTTTTATAACTTATATTCTTAATTCAATTTTTACTCAATAATATAACAACATCTTTAGGTACATGTAATAAGTCCTTACTTAAAAACCTTTTAAAGCCACTAATTGATTTTTCTATTTTTCCTGCTATAATAGATTTGTTAGTACCTCTCCACGCTTAATGTAGACTTCTGCATGCGGACCACGGAGAGGGCTTTTTATTATGTAAAAGTAGAATTTATTATTAAGAGATTTTAAAAATATTTATTAAATATAAAGAAACTTTTAAAATATTCTTGCACTATTTTATCTATCCTATAGACAATTCACTATCTTTATATAAAAAGCTTTGAAGATTTATCTTCAAAGCTTTATCATATATTGTATTTTAAATGTCTTTATCTTTTAATTTTGTAATACTGTTTAGATTATTATTATGTATATTTTATTTACTTCTTTTATATACATTTATAAGTTTTATATTTTCTTAGTTGTTACTTAAATTATATTATAAATTCATCATTTTAAAATTTAATAAACTATCTCTATAATATTCATATTGTTTTATACGCATTTCTATTTCAGCAGGTAATCCTTTAGTTAGATCATTACATAGCATGTCAAATCTATCTAGGATGTTTACTATATACTCTTGCACTGGAAGTGGTGGGAGGGGGATTTTGAATTTAGAATATATAATTAATCATAATCTTTTATGTTCTGTTGAATTAAATCCTATCTTCATCATAGCATAATATAAATATCTGATTAATTCAGATGTAATTTTTATGTCTTATTTAATTCTTCATATTTAAGATAGTTTCACACCATCAACACGCACTTTATGCGTGTTGTTTTCTTTAATTAAAGTATATTATCACTAACAATAAATGCAGTATTATTCTTTAATAATAATATGACCATTATTACTTATATGTATTTTCTTCTTAGCTAAATGTTTCTTAATTAAGATTGAAATAATACTATAGATACTTGCAGTGAAAGGAACAGCAATAATCATTCCTACTAAACCAAAAAGACTACCAAAGATTACAATTGAAATTAAAGTCCATAAGGCAGGTAAGCCTACTGAATTACCTACTACTCTAGGATAGACAAAGTTATTTTCAATTTGTTGAACAAATTGATATACAAAATAGAAGATAATAGCTTTAATTGGATCAATAGCCATGATTAAGATAAAACCAATTAAAAGTGAAATCATCGCTCCAAAGATAGGTATGATCGCAAAGAAGGCAGTTAATACCGCAATTAAAGGAGCATAAGGTAATCCAGCAATTATTAAGGCGATATAGATCATTAGTCCTAAGATACAACATTCTACTAATTGACCACCAGTGAATGATTTAAAAATATTATTAAAGATATAGGCAACTCGATAGATACGATCAGCATATTTAAGTGAAAAAAGGCCATAGATTACTTTTTTAAGTTGAACTAGCATTTTTTCCTTTGCAGCTAATAAATAGATACTAGTAACTAAAGAAAAGAAGAAATTAATAAGGAGATCAGAAATAGATAGGACAGTTGCGATTAAATTACTACTTAAAGAATTAATGATAGCAGTAGTATTATTAACTAGACTTTGATAATTAATACCAAAATCTTTTAATAGTTTTTCAATGTTTAATTCATTTAAATATTTGATATCGATATTAAAAAAATTAAGGATTGAATCAATATTAGTAATAAATGATTGAATTAGATTTTGAATATTAACGATTAAATCATAGACTGTTGAAATTAACTGAGGGATCACTAAAAAACCAACTATTAGCAGTAAAATAAAAAAGATTAATAGTGATAGTAAGATTGAAAAGGGTCTTAAGAATTTTTTAGCAAGTTTAGGATTTAAATGCGGTTTTAGGAATTTTTCAATAGCACTCATCGGTAAATTTAAAACATAAGCAAGTGCGACACCAAAGATTACTGGTTTAATCAAATTAAAGGAATAATTTACATAATCAATTAATTTGTTATAGTGAAGAGTTATAAATAGTAAGATAAAAGAATAGGTAATAATTATAAATCCTAATTTAAATTTTTTAATTTCTTGAATGAATTTCATATCTAAATTATACAATATTAATAAGGAAGATTAACGTCTAATATGTTATTATATTATTAACAAAAGGGAGGAAATATGTCAACTGCACACAATAAAGCTACTAAAGGTGAAATTGCTAAGGTTGTTTTAATGCCTGGTGATCCTTTACGTGCTAAATTTATCGCTGAAACATTTTTAGAAAATGTTAAATGTTTTAATGATGTAAGAAATATGTTTGGTTATACTGGTACTTATAAAGGAAAAGAAGTATCAGTTATGGGTTCAGGCATGGGTATGCCATCAATTGGTATTTATTCATATGAATTATTTAATGAATATGATGTAGAAGCAATTATTAGAATTGGTTCAGCTGGAGCTTATAGCGCTGATCTTAAAATTTATGATGTTGTTCTAGCAAGTAGTGCTTATAGTGAAAGTACTTACGCTAAAACACAGTCAGGTTATAAGGAAAATATTAATTATCCAAGTAAGGAATTAAATGAATTAATTATTAATACCGCTAAGGATTTAGGGCTTAATTTACATACTTCAATGATTCATAGCTCTGATGTTTTCTATCGTGCTAATAGTGATTATCTTGCAGAAATTGAAAAAATTGGTGCTAAGGCTGTTGAAATGGAAAGTTTTGCTTTATTTCATAATGCTAATGTATTAAATAAAAAAGCAGCTTGCCTTCTAACGATCTCTGATTCATTTGTAACTAATGAGGTTACTAGCGCTAAGGAAAGACAAGAATCATTCACTAATATGATGAAGATCGCTTTAGAAGCAGCAATTAAATTATAGTTTTAGTTTAGGAAAAAATATTTAAGTAGTAATAATTATTATGTGGAGGTATTCATGTATAAAAAATTATTGCTACTTTTTTTAGTTTTATTCACATTTATCACTAATATTAAAGCCAAGGATTATCCGATTGAAATTAATGAAGAACCAAGTTATGATGAAATAAATGATGATCATTTATTCGAAAGTGCGGGACCTAATTTTCCTAGTAATACTTATTATCTTAAAGAAAATTATGATAAAACTTGGCTTAAAAGACCTTTAAATCTTAAAAAAGGGATTATTTATGATGATGAATATATACTTAGTGATGATAATTATCAAAGTGATGAGCATATTTATAAACATATTGATAATAATAGTTTAGTATTTGAATTAAATAATCAAAAAGAATTAAATCTTAAATTACTAAAACCTGTTGGTAGAATAGGCGATAGAGAAATAGCTAGGCGTTATCGCTTTACTAATTTAATAGCACATGTAGGATATCACCCTACAATTAGTTTTAAGGATTTTAAGGAATCAGTAGTTTATTTTAATCATATTTTAAGTGTTGATATTGAACTTGATTATTATTATCTTGATGATGGTAGTGATGCTCCTTTTGTAGGAAATTTCCTTTCTAAGGGCTTTACTCATCAAAGGCTAGATTTAGAAGGATTATTGCCTTTAAATGCTAGAATGCATATTATTGAAAAGGATCCTTATCTTAGATACGATAATAAACATAATGCAAAACCCTTAGTAGGCGATGGGGTGATGTTTTATACCAATGCGATAAATATGAATGCAGCAGTGTTATGGTATCCTGAAGGTAGAAGTGCTAAATTACGAGTTTTAAATCCTTATTTTGTACCCGGCAACGCAAGTGCCTTAGTAGTTTTTAGTTTTGGAACAACACTTAAAACTAATTATGTTCCAGCTAAACCAATAGGGCGATTTAATTTTCATAATTATTTAAATCCGGTATTAGATAAAACTAATAATTATCTACAAGTTAGTCAAAAGATTCCTCAAAAAGATATTGACATTAGCTTTGATTTAAATAAGATTAGTTTTGAAATAATAAAAGATAAGAATTTAGAATATTTAAATAGCGACAAGGTCTTTTGTGATAATATTGAATTAGATAAACGCAAAATAGAAATCAGTGGTAATGAGAAAAGAATTGTACATATTGATTATCGTGATCTTAACTGTGATTATTTACATATAGTTAGTGAAGTAAAGATTGATAGAGACTTAGAAGATGATAAAGTAAAGGATCCTGATGTCATTGTTCATTTTAATGATATGCCTAAGATTAGTAAAACTGAGAGTAATTATACCGATATCATCAGAAAGCATCGTTTAATTATAAATTTTGTAGAGAAGGGTGAAATAGTTGAACATAATTTTGATCAAATGGTAGAAGATGGTTATGTACCTACAATGCCTGATTTACCTAAAATAACTGATATAACTTATAGATTAGTAAAAGAACCTAAATTTAAACCGATTCATAAAGATGAAATAATCAATATTGAACTTGAAAAGTTACTAGATTATGAAATAAGATTTATACATAAAAAGGAAGTAATAGAAACGATTAATAATAAAGAAAAGGTAGTAGCTGGATTTATTCCTAAGATCCCTGATTTACCTACGAGTAGTGAAGGAAGGTTCTTACTTAAAAATAAGGACTTTACGATGCCAGAAATTAATGAAGATAAACAAATAATCGAAATTGAACTCCTTAAAAGCACACCCATGTTAGCATTAACAAAAGCTAAGGAAGAATTAATCACTATTATTTATCGCTATAAAGATATTGAATTAAGTAAGGAAAGCGATAAGAAAAAAATAGGTGAAAAAGTTAAGGTCAATATACCATATACTAGCGAAGGAGAATTCTTCTTATTAAATGATATTCCAACAATAACCGCTGATACTGATATCTATTATATTGATTTAGGATTAAAAGAAGCAAATAAAACATTATTACCAGATACAGGAAACGATTTTAATCTTATCCTTCCTGTCATGGGAGTAGCTCTAATTTTAGGATCCATAGTCATTATTATTAAAAAACCTAAGGTAAAATAATTTACCTTAGGTTAAAAATCCATATATTTATGATATAATTCATAATCACCATGACGTTTACCTGAAAGTGATACTTTAACTTGAAAAATCCCTGAATATTCATTCCCTTCAATAACACATGGACCATTATCACTGATTGCGATATCCCAGCCTACATAGCGTACCTTAGGTATCACTAAGGCTAATTCTTTAACTAGTTTAATTACCTCATCATAATTAGGGATGGGGTAATTAAGTAAATTTTCTTTAGTATAAGGATGAAAAGAGTAGACATCATCATTTTTATCGATAAAGGGATAGGCTATTTTACCATTTTCAATAAAAGAATACATACCTCCAGAAGCAAAGTTATCAAGTCTACCACCATTTCCTAGCTTAATTATTTCTTTAAGAATAATTACCTCTTTTTGATCAGTAACAAAGGTAATAAGCCTTAAACAATTAACACTTAGGGGGTATAATTTAGCCATTCGCTTATCTTGTTTAATAATTTCTTCTATTAGATATTGTCTATTATTAATTAATTCCTCATAGCTTACTTCATCCTTATGATAAATCTTAATACCCGATCCTCCGCAATCATCTAAAGGTTTAGCAATAAAGCTTTCATGCTTGTTAATGAAGTTAAGATAATCAGCTTTACTTCGAATATCACAGAATTCACGCTTAAGATAAGGTTTAAAATGATTATTGAATAATATTTTATCACTAAAGTATTTAAGATAATTCTGATCATTATACTTTTTAAAGATTTTATTATTAATAGCTGAGGTTAAATAAGTTTTACGCTCTTTTAAATTTAGTAAATAGAATTCGAATTCCTCATAATCGTAAAAAGCAGCACCATAACGAATAACAGAATATAACATGTCAATAATAATTAGCAAAGGAGCTTTATTCGCTTTTTTCGAAATGCGTTTAGCGATTTTAAAAAGACTATTAAAATTTACTGATTTAAGTCTTTTTAGAAGGTATAAAAGTTTACTCATAAGTATTTACAATTATAATATATTTGGATATAATAATAAAGGACTTTTTAATAAAGTGATGGCGATCGTGGTGAAGCGGTTAACACACTGGATTGTGGCTCCAGCATTCGTGGGTTCAAGTCCCATCGGTCGCCCCATTAAAAAGTTAGATTAGATCCAAAATATTTGGATCTTTTTATTTTTAAAAATACCTAAGGTCTTAAACCTTAGGTATTAAAATTTAATTTTCTTTCTTTTTAATAATAAGATAGGTAGAACTAATAAGCATTGCTAAAGCTAAAGTTGAAAGATTATCACTTACACCAGTATCAGGAAGGTGAATAACTTTAGTCTGAACTGTCTGAACCTTTTTAGTTTCGGTATTTAAAGTACTCTTTTCACTGATTAAATAGTAAATAGAGAAATCCTTACTTTCAAAAGTAACCTTATTATCAACTATTTTAAATTCAACATCTTCATGTTTATTATCTTTAAGAAGTTTTAATTTTAAATTTTTAGTACTGATATCTAAAGGAATACTAATACTAACTTTTTCACTTAAATTAGCTTTATTACCATTTCCATCAAGGACTAAAATATCATAAGCTTTTAGATTATATTTATTTAAATCAATACCATCGATTTTTGTAACAATAGAGCTTACTAGTTTTAGATTTTTATTATGAATATTGCTATCATAGGTTAAACTAATCTTCGTATTAGGATTAGTTAAGGTCTTAATACTATCAAATCTAATTTGAGCTAATAATGGATCATGATCTGATGCTCTACCATGATTAGTCATATACATACTATTTAAATGTACTACATCAAATGAGGTTTTAGCTAAAAGATCATTTGAAACAATAATATTATCTAAAGATTGATTAGAACCTTGATATGAATAGGTAAAACGATCTTTTTCATCATGTTTAAGTAATAGATTGGTAAATAAATCACCTTCTATAGTCTTGATGGTCTTAGTCCATTCATGATCATTAAAATCTCCAGCTAGGACAATAGCTAAAGTAGGATCGCTAGTTTTTACATCTTTAATAAAATCATAAGTAACACTCGCTTGTTTAATGCGAGCTGCTTCTGAATGATTAATTGCAGGTTGCACTTTACCATAGATTGGATCATCACCACGTTTTGAAGATAGATGATTTCCAATAATCATAATCTTTTCGCCATTAAATTTAAATAATCCTACAATAGGTTTACGTGAATTAGTAAAGACTTCATTACTTGGATCAATACGAACTGGGTTTTGATTTAATTTACCATTTTCATATTTAGCGCTTAGATTATTATCAATGTTTTCACTTGGATCAACTAGACTAACACGTTTAGGATTATATAAGAAACCGACACGAATATTAGAACCAGGTGCACCACCATCCATATTATTTACTGGTTCTACATCGATGTATTCATATTCTAAATTAGAATCAATTTCCTTAATAGCGGTAATTAATTTAGCTGCTGATTTCTTAGCACTAACTGTGCCACTATCATCACTACCATCATCATCCTGCATCTCACTAACGACGATAATATCAGGCTTAGCTAAATTAGTAGTGATTGTTTCAGCTAATCTTTGAACTTTATTTTTATTAGTTTTAGTCGAAAAATTTTCAATATTATATGATGCGATTAAAAGATGATCCTTATCAGCCTTAAGTGTTGTCTTTTCAACTTCTAAATCACCTGGCATTAAATAATATTCAAAACCACTACCAACTGCTTTTGTTTCGTTAATATTATCTTCAGCCTTTAAATAATCAATGTTAGTGAGTAGATAATAGTTTTGGAAACCATAAGTCATCACCCCTACAACATCATTTTTAAAATAATCTTTAGGCTTAGTAATAATACCAGTTTCATTACGTCCATTACGATCTACATGAATTTGTAAGATATAAGGACTGCGACCATTTTCACTTAAATTAATACCACCAAAGTGATTTCTGACATCTTTATGACTATCAGCTACCACATAAATATCACCATAACGCTGTGGAGCTATTACATGTGGTTTTTCATATTTAATAAGCATTCCTTCAAGGCTTTCGTAATAGTCTGCACTATATGATAGAGGATCAAAAACAAACTTGTTGTCAGAATCTACATAGTATCTTAAACCATTACTATGAGCTACTGCATTAGGAATAGCTTTTATTAGTACCGGCTTAGGTAAGTTTTCATTACTTCTAATTACTTCAAAATTATCTAATTTAACTTGAGTTAAAGGTAGATTGATTTTAGCTGAATCCTGATAAGATGGTGAAGTATTAGCAAATTCTTCTACTCTTCCTTCAACACTAATAACATCACCTACTTTTAAGATTTGATTTTTATTTTTAGATAACATTACCCCATCTGAAGTTTTAGGATCATTATCAGGATTTAAATCTTGAATAAAAGCGCTGCGATCATTAATCACTCTAGTGACTACAACATTCTCAAGTCTTACATCTTTATCACGATATGGGCTATAATGGGCAGCTCCTTGAAGGGTACCGATATTAGCTAATTTTTGATATTTACTTTCTGCCGGTGCTGCCTCATTTTCACCTTCATTTGGCTTAGGATTAATTTCTGCACTAGCTTCTCTTACAAAAACTAATTTATTATAATCGTGTAATTGTAATTGAATATTAGAATTATATCTAGCAACTACAGCACAAAGGTTAATAACTGATCCTTCCTTAGCTGTTTTTAGAAATTTATTTATATTACCCTTAGTAATATTCCTAGTATCAAAGCGGGCACTTAATTCTAACTCACCCTCTTTAATAGTTATATTACGATTACCATAATTATCAGCTTCACCATGATCACTCAATATTACTTCATCAATGCAGCTAATATAATAATTATCACGACTTGGGATGGCACTAAGTTTTTCCTTAGTTTCTTTTACCTCAATTTCTTCACTAATGATTTCATATTTAGGTTTTTGAATTTGAAAGGTATCAAAATGCTTAGATAAGGTACCTTCAATACTAAGACTTACACCTTCTTTTATTTGTGAATCTTTTTTGTCACTAAAAACATAGATTACATCACCATTACTATCAGCTACATAAAAGCCACCTTTACCACCAAAGGCACCAGATGATTTAAATAGTGCTTTAGCCTTAATTTTAACGGTTGAATTTAGTTCCTTTTTAATTGCTTCGCTAATACTTAAAAATGATTCCTCTCCCTCATTATTAGCGCTAGTTAAAGCTTCCGTTTTGGGATTGGAATCATTTAGTTTATCATCTTCAGCACTTATTATTCTTAGATTTAAACTGGTACATACAAGGAATAAAGCTAAGATTAATTTTAAAAATCTACTTTTCATTAAACACCCCCTTAATATGGGAATATTATAAACTATTTTATTTTAAAAATTAATGTTTTTTAAAAATTATTTTAAGTTTTTACTTAAGGTCTTTAACTGCATTTAATTTGCCCATGAATGTTATAATAGGGGAGATGAAAAATAAAATAATTATTAAAGGTGCAAGAGAAAATAACCTTAAGAATATTAGTTTAGAAATTCCTAAAAATCAATTAGTTATCATGACAGGACCAAGTGGTTCAGGTAAGACTTCACTGGCCTTTGATACTATTTATGCTGAAGGACAAAGACGCTATATTGAATCTTTATCATCCTATGCTAGACAATTTTTAGGAGGATTAGAAAAACCGGATGTGGATAGTATTGAAGGACTTAATCCAGCTATTTCCATCGATCAAAAAACAACCGCAAACAATCCTCGATCTACAGTTGGGACAATAACTGAGATCTATGATTATTTAAGACTGCTTTATGCTAGATGTGGTAAGGCCTATTGTCCTAATCATAATATTGAAATTAGTGCCAGTTCTATTTCAAGCATTATTGATAAGATAGTTACTAAAGCAATTGGTAGTAGAATTGAGATACTATCAAGATTAGTTGAAAATAAAAAGGGGAGTTTTAAGGATTTAATTTTAAGACTTAAAAATGATGGTTATATTAGAGCTTATATTGATAATAACTTATGCTTATTAGAAGAAGTAGAATCCCTTAATAAGAATACTAAGCATAATATTGATGTTGTGATTGATAGGTTGATTTTAAAAACAGATGATATTCGAAAAAGACTGCATGATTCAATTGAAGTGGCTTTAAAATTATCTAATGATAGTGTACTGATTAAATGTGGCGATGAATTAGAATTATTTTCTACTAAACATGCCTGTCCCTATTGTAATTTCTCAATTGCAGAAATTGAACCTAGATTATTTAGTTTTAATTCACCACTTGGTGCCTGTGATAATTGTAAAGGACTGGGCTTTAAGAATTCAGTCAGTTATGAATTATTAATACCTGATGATAATTTAAGCATTAATAAGGGTGCTTTACGTTTTTTTAAAAACACCCTTAATAGTACTAATTTAGATTGGCAGGAATTTGATTATCTACTAAGTTATTATAAGATTGATAAGGATAAAGCACTAAAGGAATTCAGTGATGAGGAATTAGATATTATTTTAAATGGCTCTAAAGAGCTAATTGAATTTAATTTAACTAGTGTTAATGGAACTAAAATTCATCGTCGTAAATATATTGAAGGGGTAAAAAGTTTAATTCAAAGACGCTATGAAGAAACTAGCTCAATGAGTGCTAAAGAGTATTATCAATCATATATGATGGAAGAAATGTGTGAAAAATGTCAAGGTGCTAGACTTAATGATTTAGCTCTTTGTGTTAAAATTAAGGGTTTAAATATTGAAGAATTATGTAGATATTCAATCAAAGAAGCTGCAAACTTTTTTAAAGATTTACACTTTGATGATAATAGACAGGAAATTGCGAAATTATTACTTAAGGAGATTAATAATCGCTTGAATTTCTTAGTTGATGTTGGACTTTCTTATCTTAGCTTAAATCGTTTAGCAGCCAGTTTATCAGGAGGAGAGGCTCAGCGCATCCGTTTAGCAACACAAATTGGTTCAGCTTTAAGTGGTGTTTTATATGTACTTGATGAACCTAGTATTGGACTTCATCAAAGTGATAATGATAAGCTTATCGCAACTCTTAAAAAGATGCGTGATTTAGGTAATAGTCTAATCGTAGTCGAACATGATGAAGATACCATGCTCGCAAGTGATTATATCATTGATATTGGTCCCTATGCTGGTAAACTTGGAGGAGAGGTAATGGCTATGGGAACACCTGAGGAGGTAATGGCTAATCCTAACTCCTTAACTGGTGCTTATCTTTCAAAACGTCGTTATATTGATTATCCTAAAAAACGTTTAAAACCAAGTAAGAATGTTTTACATATCCAAGGAGCCTATGCTAATAATTTAAGAAATCTTGATGTGAAGATTCCCTTAAATCTTTTTGTAGCAGTAAGTGGGGTATCTGGTTCAGGTAAATCATCACTAATTAATGAGGTTTTATCGAAGACCATTCAAAGGGAACTTTACAATTCTAAAATTAAAGCACCTAAGGTTAAAAAGATTAGTGGCATCGAAAAACTTGATAAATTAATTGTGGTATCACAGGATCCAATTGGTAGAACACCAAGATCTAATCCAGCAACTTATACCGGTGTCTTTGATGATATTAGGGAACTTTTCGCAAATACTAATGAGGCTAGTATTAAAGGTTATGATAAAGGTCGTTTTAGTTTTAATGTTAAAGGTGGTCGCTGTGAAGCTTGTAATGGTGATGGCTTAAAGCGTATTTCAATGCTTTTTGTACCTGATGTTTATGTTGAATGTGAAGTATGCAAGGGTAAAAGATATAATGAAGCTACCTTAGAAGTTAAATATAAAGGTAAAAATATTTATGATGTTTTAAATATGTCTGTGGATACGGCTTTAGAATTCTTTGAGAATATTCCTAGAATTTATAATAAACTTGCAATTCTTAAGGATGTTGGATTAGGTTATATTGAATTAGGTCAGTCTGCACCTAGTTTATCAGGAGGTGAGGCTCAAAGAGTTAAACTTGCTTATGAATTACAAAAGAAAGCTACCGGTAAGACCTTATTCATTTTAGATGAACCAACAACCGGTTTACATAGCTATGATGTTGATAAACTTATTAAGGTTTTAAGAAGAATTGTAACTAATGGTGATAGTATCATTGTTATTGAACATAATTTAGATGTATTAAAGAATGCTGATTATCTTATTGACCTTGGTCCTTTAGGTGGTGATGAAGGTGGTATGATTATAGCTAAGGGAACACCGGAAAAAGTGAGTGAAAATGAAAATTCTTTAACAGGAAAATATCTTAAAAAAGTATTATAATAAATTGATGGAAAAATTTGAAAAAAGAGTCTTTGTAGAAGACTTAATGCACGCCTTTAATCTTAAGCTAGTTTCTGGCAGTGAAGAATCATTAAAACGTTGGATTGTAGTTCCTGATGTTAATAGACCAGGACTGGAACTTTGTGAGGATTATATTGATATTGATCTTAAAAGAGTTAATATTTTAGGTAATAAGGAGATACGTTATCTAAGTCGCTTTGAATATGAGGAATTGCGTAATAAATTTGAAAAGATTACCGATGCCTATTCACCCTGCATAATTATTGCTGCAGGTAATAAGGCGCCACAGGCTTTGATTGATTTAGCTAAGGATCGTGATTTCCCAGTCTTTGAAACAGAGCTTCCTACTTATCGAATATCAGTAGATATTACCGCTTATTTAGATAGTTTACTAGCTAATTCTATATCTAAACACGGTGTCTTAGTTTCAATTTATGGAATTGGTGTCTTAATTACTGGTGAATCAGGAGTTGGTAAATCGGAATTAGCACTTGAATTAATTAAAAAAGGACATTTTCTAGTTGCGGATGATTTAGTGGAGATTAAAAGAATCCATAACGAATTACAGGGTGAAGCTAATAAAAACTTAAAGAATTTCTTAGAGATTAGAGGGATTGGTATCATTGATGCAAGAATTATGTTTGGTGCAAGTAGCATCGTTGATGATATTAAAATATCTTTAATTATCAATATTGAAAAGTATAAAGAGAATATTGAATATGATCGTATCGGTAGTGATGATACCTTAAGCAGTGAAGAGATCTTAGGTTTAAATATACCAAAGCTTAATTTACCAATCAAAGAAGGACGTGTCCTATCGGTACTAGTTGAAGCAGCAGTTATGGATTTTAGACTTAAAAATCAAGGTTATAATGGAGCTAAAATCTTTTTAGAAGGAATAGATAAAGCAATGCTGCAAAATACCATTAAGGAGGAATGATGAGATTTTTACCAGATCCTAGAATTTTAATTGAAATAGGTCCTTTTTCAATAACTTTTTATGCCTTATTTATTGTCTTTGGAGCGCTTTTAGCTTACTATCTAGCAAAACGTGAGTGTCGTAAGTATGCATATCCTGATCGCTTTATTGATGATTTATTTATTTATTGTTTAGTCTTTGGTTTTATTGGTGCTAGACTTTGGTATTGTATTTTCTATGATTTTAATTATTATTTCTCAAATCCTTTTGAAATTTTAAAAATTTATGAAGGAGGACTGGCGATTCAAGGAGGTGTCCTTTTCGGCTTCCTTTTCGCCTTTATCTATGCACTTTATTATAAAATTAATATCTTACGCTTAGGAGATGCGATTTTACCTAATGTTTTAATAGCACAAAGTATTGGTAGATGGGGTAATTTTATTAATAAGGAAGCTCATGGCGCAATGGTTAGTGAAAGTTTCTTTAAAGGACCTTTAGCCTTTCTTAAAGATGGTATGTATATTGATGGTGTTTACTATGAACCAACCTTCTTTTATGAATCGATTTTAAATTTAATCGGATTTATCCTAATTAATTTTGGAATAAAGAAAGTTACTAAGAAAAGGGGGAAAGCCTTCTTTGCTTATTTTATCTGGTATGGTATTGTAAGATTCTTTATTGAATTTAAACGTACTGATGCCCTTAAAGTAGGTTCTTCTAACTTGTTAATTGCGCAAGTTATCAGTATTCTTTTTGTGATTATTGGACTTATTGGATTTATTGGTTTATTTGATAAATTTATGCCCTCATATAAACCGACCATCATTTTTGATTTAGATGGAACCTTAATTGATTCTAAAATATCAATTCTTAAAACTTATGAATATTTATTCACTAAATATCGTAAAGCTGAGGACTTTAATGAAGCTGTTAAAAAAGAAGTGATTGGACCATCACTTAAAGAAATGTTTAGTAAATATTTTCCTGAACATAATTATCAAGATCTATTACAGGAATATCGTAATTTAAATGAA
>JAEWGY010000001.1 GCA_023388035.1 Bacillota bacterium
ATACTAGCCTTAAAAGGATTAGAATAGTATTCTTTAATATTTTGGATTCCTCCTAAAGCTGTTACTAATTTAATACATAGGTTTTTCTTTTTACCAGTATTAAGAAAATCAAAGGCTAAGAATTTAATATAGATACGGGTTATTATAAAATAGATTGCTGCATAGCCTATCCCAATCATAAATATATATAATAATACCTTGTTATAATCAGGGTTTCTTAGGAAATATAAATAATCAGGTAGGTTTCCAGGCATTGCTAAGGAAGGTAAACCATTATAGATAAATCCTAATCTAATTTTAAAGAATTCACATAGATAAAAAAGTAAGGCAGTTAGGAAAATATGTAGTACAAATAATAATGGTGCAGCAAAGAGTAAGACGAATTCTAACACTAAGGGATTACCATATACAACGCTGAAAAAACAAAGAACAATTGAGATAAATAACATTTTCTTTTTATCGGCTTTATTTGTATTCATACTATAAAAAGCCATGATCACTGCTGGTACAATAAAAATATTTAGAATGTAATATGGTGTTATAAAACGACCAAAATTATTTGTATTAAGATTGTTACTTATTAAATGAGTCCAAGCATTAACATCGCCTAATATCGCAGTTCCACTGAAGGTATTAACTGATCCTCCTAAAGAATCATACCAGAAACTAGTTCTAATAAAATCAGATAAACCTAGGATGCTAAAGATTCTATCAATCGCACCATATAAAGCAATATATTCTGGATTGTTAATATTTTGACCGATATTAGTAATAATATAATTAATTAAATTAATAAAATAAGGCCAAATATAAACAGTTACTAAAGCACTAAAGGAACAGATTAAGATATTATAGATGTAAGCTACAGTATTCTTATCCATAAAAGATAGTAGTGAATAGCTATTTCTTCTCCTTGAAGTTACATAAGAAAAACGAGTTGCAATACCTACTATAAATGCAGCAATTAAGCCACATTGTAATGGATACTTAATAACCTTGGTAAAATTAGTTACATCATTTGCATAATAGCGAATATTAAAAACTTCTGCATAGGCATAATTAGGTAAATTTTGACTAGAAAAAACCATTGTTACAACTAGGAAACTGATATACCCTACTACACCTACTAAGATCGGTGTTCCACTTTTAGCCCTTCTTGAAGCCATTCGGATAATTACAATTAAGGGAAAATTACTGATAATTCCTAAGGAAATATTCAT
The DNA here is from genome assembly GCA_023388035.1 of Bacillota bacterium. Taxonomy (GTDB): domain Bacteria; phylum Bacillota_I; class Bacilli_A; order Erysipelotrichales; family Erysipelotrichaceae; genus RGIG5681. The sequence goes on from JAEWGY010000001.1 coordinate 1,221, forward strand.
TAAAATATCAGATAAAGCTAATGTTATAGGATCTTTAAAGGTATAAAAAATATTTACATATTCATTCTTGATAAATGATGCGATACCTAAAAACATAAAAGCTAATACTAATATTTGTAAAGGAAATCGCATTGTATCAAGTAAACTGTGCCATTTTCTCATAACAAAATTATATAATAAAATAATTTATTTAGGATTAAAAAAATAAATTGTAAAAATAAAGATGTATTGTCTTAATTGTTTAGAATCAATTGATCGTAATTTTAATCTACTCTACCATGTTTTTATTCAGGATAAATTATGCTATGCTTGTTATCAAAGGTTTAAAACTAAAAGAATAATTAGAAAAACTAACTCACTTAGCTATCATTATCTAGCTTTAATGAATGATGAATTACAGAAAATTGTAAAAGCCTACTATTTTAATCATGATGAGCGTTATTATCATATTTTAAAAAAATTTCTTAAACCCTATTATGGCTATTACTATTTAGCGCTTGATGATGATTATCTTACTAACTTACTACTAACCCACCTTAAAGCAAGACCTTATAAAAATCAAAGAGGAGTTAAGATTTTACTCTTTTCAATCATCCAAAAAAGACCTGAGGAAATAAAAAAACTTGTTGAAAGATTAGAAAGTAAGCAAAACAAAATTTTTTATCTAACATTTTATTAATTTTATGATATGATATTAATAAGGAGAACCTATATGACAGGAAAAGTAAAAAGATTTAATGCTGTTAAAGGTTTCGGATTCATCGAATGTGATGGTAAAGATGATATCTTCTTCCACTACAGTGAGTTAGTTATGGACGGCTATAAAACAGTAGCTGTTGGTGACAATGTTGAATTTGAGATTTCTGAATCAGAAAAGGGTGAAAGAGCAGTTAACATTCGCGTACTTAAATAGCATGTAAATAAAAAAGAAGCTTGCTTCTTTTTTATTTTATTAATAATTTATTTTTAATTAAAAATTTTTCTACTTCCTCTTTTGATTCATCAACATAGGAACCATTAATCGCTAACATATCTTTAATATTGATGTCTTTACAATATTCCTTAAGTGTATATTCTAAATTACCTAAACCCGATCCTTCATGAGTAATTAAAGCATAGATATTAGCTTTACTTAAGTCCAGTCTTTCTAATTGACTAAACATTGCCATTGGATAGGTTCCTATCCAACATGGTCCGATTAAGAAAATATTCTCATATTCACTGATATCATTAAGATAAGTCTTGAGCTCTGGTCTTTCTTTTTTGAAATATTCTTCCTTAGCAAGTTCAACACATTCTTTATAAACACTAGGATAAGCTTCTTTCTTAATTATTCTAAAGACTTCAGTTTCTAAATAATTTGAAATCATTAAAGCTAATCTTTCTGAATTGCCTTTTTCTAATATTTTAATTTTTGAGCGATAGTAATTTTCTCCTTGATGAGAAAAATAAATAATTAAGTTTTTCATTATTTCCTCCTAATATATTAAGAATATTTAGTATTTTATATTTTTATTATATAATATATATTGAAGAAAAATGAGGTGAATTTATGGGTTTTTTTGCTAACCTATTTAATGAAGATAAAAAAATATTAAAAACAATTGAAAATAAAATAGATAAAGTTATGGCCTTAGAAAATACGATGGCTAACTTATCTGATGATGAACTTAAACATAAAACTGTAGAGTTCAAACAACGTTTAAAAAATGGTGAAACACTTGATGATATTGCGATCGAAGCTTTTGCTACAGTAAGAGAAGCAGCTAAAAGAGTCATCGGTGAATTCCCTTATCGTGTTCAGTTAATTGGTGCAATGGTTTTACACCAAGGTGATATCGCTGAAATGAAGACGGGTGAGGGTAAAACTCTAACATCAGTAATGACTGTTTATCTTAATGCTTTAAGTGAACATGGTGTTCATGTAGTTACTGTTAATGAATATTTAGCACAAAGAGACTCGGAGTGGATGGGAGAAATCCATCGTTTCTTAGGTCTTAGTGTAGGACTTAATTTAAGAGAATTAAGCCCTGCTCAAAAAAGAGCGGCCTACGCTTGTGATATTACCTATACTACCAATTCTGAATTAGGTTTTGATTACTTACGTGATAATATGGTAACCAGAGTCGAAGATCGCGTTTTAAGAGAACTTAATTATGCTCTAGTCGATGAGGTTGATAGTATTCTGATTGATGAATCTAGAACTCCTTTGATTATTTCAGGTGGTCAAAAACAAACTGCTAATCTCTACTTACAAGCTGATCGTTTTGTTAAATCTTTAAAAGAGAATGAATATGATATCAATATCAAAGATAAATCAGTATTCTTAACTGAAGATGGTACAAAAGTTGCTGAGCGTTATTTTAAATTAGATAATTTATACGCTATTGAACATACTAATTTAGTTCATCATATTAATCAAGCTTTAAAAGCTAATTATATTATGAAACTTGATATTGAATATGTTGTTGAAGATGGTGAAGTTATAATAGTTGATCAAAACACTGGTCGTAAGATGCCTGGTCGTGAATATTCTGATGGACTTCATCAAGCTATTCAAGCTAAGGAAGGATTGGATGTTAAAATTGAATCAACAACACTAGCAACTATAACTTATCAAAATTTCTTTAGACTATATAATAAACTAGCTGGTATGACTGGTACAGCAAAAACAGAGCAAGAAGAATTTCTTAAAATCTACAACATGCGTGTTTTAGAAATACCAACCAATAGACCTATTGCTAGAATTGATAATCCCGATGCAGTCTTTGCAACTAAGAAGGCTAAATATAATGCCTTAATGGATGAGGTTAAGAATCTACACGATAGAGGGATACCGGTTTTAGTTGGTACTATTTCCGTGGAAACATCTGAATTATTATCTAAATATTTAAGCCAAAGAAAAATTAAACACGAGGTTTTAAATGCTAAAAACCATGCTAGAGAAGCTGAAATAATTGCTCTTGCTGGTCGTAAAGGTGCTGTAACCATCGCTACTAACATGGCTGGTCGTGGTACCGATATTAAGATTGATGATGAGGTTAAAAGTTTAGGTGGTCTTGCTGTGTTAGGATCAGAAAGACATGAATCTAGACGTATTGATAATCAGTTAAGAGGTCGTTCTGGAAGACAGGGTGATCCTGGTATGTCTCGCTTTTATGTTGCTTTAGATGATGAATTAATGCTGCGCTTTGGTAATGAAAAGATTTTAGAGGCCTTTAAAAAAGGTGTTGGTGATAATGCTATCGAATCAAAAATTCTTACTAAATCAATATCTAGTGCTCAAAAGAAAATTGAAGGACATAATTTCGATATTCGTAAAACCCTACTTGATTACGATGATGTTTTAAGACAACAAAGAGAGACCATGTATGAACAACGTAATTTCATCTTAGATAATGATGATATTAAGCCGATAATTAAAAATATGTATCTAGCTGTTATCAGCACAATGATTGATTCTAATATCGATCATAGTGCTAAAAAACCTAGTTTAACACGCGAATCATTACTAAGTATTCTTAAACAATTAAATATTAGCGAAGATAAGGTTGATGATTTTATTAAGTTTAATATCGATGATTTAAAATATCAATTATCTGATTATGCATATGAACTATATCTTGAAAAAATTGAAAGAGTTAAGGAGGAAATTATTCCTGCTGAAAAAGCGATGGTTCTTAGAACCTATGATCGCGCTTGGGTTAATCATATTGACATTATGTCAAAACTAAGAGAAGGTATTCATTTAAGATCCTATGCTCAGGATAATCCACTAAATGCTTATATTTCTGAAGGTTTCAATTTATACCAAGATATGATGGATACTGTAGCTAGAGATATCGTAAATTTCTGCTCTCATGTTAAAATTGTTGAACAGGAAGTTGATTAATGGAATTATATGATATTAAAATCTCTTTAAATAATTATGAGCAGAAATTAAAGGAACTTGATTTATCATTAGATCTTAATAGTTTAAAAGAAAAGATGAGGGAATTAAACTCTATTCAGGAGCGTGATGATTTTTGGTCTGATAATAATAAGGCTACTAAAATCATTAAAGAGTATAATCGTATATCTAAATTAATTAATGATTATGATTCTTTATATAAAGAAGTTTTAGATTTAGCTTCATTAGTTGAAGATCTAACAAAAAATCCTGATCCTGAATTACAAATTCTTTTAGAAGAAGGTTTTAAAAATTTCAAGAAAGCTTATGATGATTATTCAATAATTGTTTTACTTAAAGAAGATTATGATAATTCAAATGCTATTCTGGAAATTCATCCCGGTGCTGGCGGTACAGAATCAATGGACTGGGCTAATATGTTATATCGTATGTATTCTCGTTATGCGAATGATCATAATTATAAAATTGAAATTTTAGATTATCAAGACGGCATTGAAGCTGGTATTAAATCTTGTACCATTCTCATAAAAGGACCTTTAGCCTATGGTTATCTTAAGTCAGAAAGCGGGGTTCATCGCTTAGTTCGTATATCTCCCTTTGATTCTTCTAAAAGAAGACATACCTCATTTGCTAGTGTTCAGGTTATTCCTGAATTCAACAATGAAATCGATATTATCATTGATGATAAAGATCTTGAGATCACTACTATGCGCTCCTCTGGAGCTGGTGGTCAAAATGTAAATAAAGTTGATTCTGCAGTTAGAATAAAACACTTACCAAGTGGTATTGTGGTAAGTAGTCAAACTGAGCGATCACAGCTTATTAATAAAGAAAACTGCTTAAATATGCTTAAATCAAAATTGTATCAATTAGAAATAGAAAAACGCAATGCTGAGCTATCTAAACTTAAAGGCGAAAATAAGGCTATTGAATGGGGTTCACAGATTCGTTCCTATGTTTTTTGTCCCTATACCTTAGTTAAAGATCATCGTACTAATTATGAAGAAACTAATGTAAATAAGGTCATTGATGGAGGACTTGATGAGTTTATTTTCGCTTATTTAAAATCACAAATTTAGGAGGACTATGCAAAAAGCAATATTAGCTGCCGTATGCCTTAAAAAAGATATTGAACACTTTGCTTATTGGATTGAGGAATTTAAAAATCTAGCAAGTGCTTTAAGTATTGAAGTTGTAGCTGAATGTATTCAGCAATTAGATAAAATAGATCCAGCTTCTGTTTTAGGTAGTGGTAAAGCTTTAGAATTATCAAGTCTTGTAACGCTACATAAAACTGATTTGGTTATATTTTTTAATGATCTTTCTTTTTCTCAAAATAAACGTTTAAGTGAAATTTGTCACGGTGCTACTATCATCGATAGAACCCATCTGATTATTGATATTTTTACACAGCGATCTAATTCAAAGGAAGCAAAAATTCAAACTGAGATTGCTAGATTATCCTATGATTTACCCATTGCTTTAGAAAATGAAAAAGCTAATTCTAGAGAAAAAGGTGGTAATTTTAATTCTAGAGGTTCAGGTCAAAGTAGGAGTGAACAGATCAAAAATCGTTATCGTGCTCGTATAAATGATCTTAAATCAGAATTAAAAGAGCTTGAAAAACAAAGATCCCTTAATGCTGATTTAAGAAATAAAGATCATATTAAAAAAGTTGCCTTAGTGGGTTATACCAATGCTGGTAAATCTTCACTTATGAATATTTTATTAGCTGAATCAAATCTTAATAATGATCATAAACGAGTATTTGAAAAAGATATGCTTTTTGCTACTTTAGATACTTCTACTAGACTTATTAAATTTAATAATTATAAATACTACCTTTTCGATACAGTAGGTTTTGTTTCTAATTTACCCCATGAATTAATTGAAGCATTTAAGTCAACCTTAAGTGTAACAAAAGAAGCAGACTTATTAATTTTAGTAAATGATGCATCAAATCCGTCATGGGAAATACAAAAAGAGATCTGTTTAAACACGCTTAAGACTATTGGAGCTGATCATATCCCTATTATTGAAGTTTTTAATAAGTGTGATTTAATTAATTATGAGATTGATAATAAACACTTATATATTTCTGCTCGTATGCATACTAATATCGAGGCTCTTAATAAACTAATTGTAAATAATCTTTACCCTAAGGAAGAAAGTATTCTATGCATTGTTCCTTATTTAGAACTAGGTATAATTGATAAATATAAAACTGTTTTAAAAATTAACCACATTAAATACGCTGATGAAGGAGCTGTAATACAAGTTTCTGGTTCAAAAGAAAAGGTCCAAATATTTGAACCTTATCGTATTAAAGTTTAATTTGTTTCCTTACGATTATTCAAAGCGTGAATAATTGTAAGTTCATCAGCATAATCAATATTAGCACCCATTGGGATACCGTAAGCAAGACGGCTTATCTTTATTGGGTGTTTTTTTAATATTTTCTCTATATAAAGAGAGGTCATTTCCCCTTCTATTGTTGGTGATATCGCAAGAATAACTTCTTTAGTTTTATCATCTATTCTTTTTAAAAGTGTTTCTATATTTAAATCATTAGGTGATATTCCTTTAGTAGTTGAAATATTACCATGACAAACATGATAAAGACCATTATAGCTATTTGTTTTTTCAATCGCGACTACATCAACAATATCACTTACTACTAAAATTTTACTAATATCCCGCTGTTTATCTTTGCATATTTCACAAATTTCACCATCGCAAATAAATCCACAGTTCTTACAGTAATTAATATTCCTATGACAATAGTCTAAATTTCTGATTAATTCATTAGTTAAATTTGTTTTATTAAATAATAGTTTAAGTGCATATCTTATAGCTGTTTTATTACCTACTCCGGGTAACTTAGCTAAATTATCTACAAGATCATTAAAACACTTTGGATACATTAGAATAATCCAGGTATAGACATACCACCTGTTAATTTACCTAAGGTTTCTTCTTTATCTTTTTCTAATTTACTTTTAGCATCATTATAAGCAATAACTAATAAATCTTGTATCATTTCATTATCACCTTCAAGTTCTTTAGCGATAGTTATTTCTTCTAGTGTATAATCCCCTTTAAGTTTAACAATCACTAAAGCGTTAGAAGCACTTCCCTCATATGTTTTAGTTTCTAATTCTGCTTGTTTCTTGCTAATTTCCTTCTTCATTTTATTTACTTGTGTCATTAAAGCTTGTATATTCATTCTTTTTTCTCCTTTATTTCTAATTTATTACCAAAAAATTTATATAATTCACTTATTTTTTCATCTGCTTTATTATTTTCGACTTCAATCACTTTTATTTTATCTTTTAGACGCTTGAACTCTTCTTTAATATAATTAGCATCATCTTCGGTAATTCCGATTATATATTTTTCAATTCCTAGCTTATGACTAAGGAAGTTTTTTAATTTATAATCCTCATTATTAATTCTTGCATAATTATCAACGAAAATCAGAGCATCTTTGGAGCTAACAAAGATTTTGCTGCTTGCTATAATATTATAATACTTCCTATATTCATGATCAAACTCAAAGTCTTCAATTTTTTTAATTTTTTGTGTATCTTCACTAAGATATATTTTATTACTTGTTTTAACTATACTTAGAATTAAGTCTAGGTTCGTAGTTCCACGTGGAACTTCAGCTTCAACAATCAACGATTCTTCTTGTTCCTCATCGCTTATTACAGTTTCATAGAAAGAATCTTCCTTAATCTCATTTACATTTTCTTGAATCCTAGGTGCTTCTTCTTGTTTTTGAGCTATAATATTTTGATCATGATTATTTATTTTATCATTTTGATTATTTGTTTTAGTTTCTAATTCACCATTTAAAGATAAAATATTATATAAGCAAACAGTTATTTCATCTTTAATTGATATTGATTTTCTAAAATTACTCAATAATTCTTTAATATAATTCAGTACTTTTAAATAATAATTACTATCCTTAATTGATTCAATTTGCTTTAGCTCAGTTATCAATAATTCATCTTCATTCTTTATTTTTGTATATATAAATAAATCCTTATACAATTTAAATAGATCCTCAATGAATATTTGATAATTATTAATATAGTTAAATTCTAAATTAAGGAATTTTTCTAGTTTCTTAGTATTTTGCTTACTTAAGATATTTATTAGCTTAATCATCTTGTCTTTAGTTATTAGCGAGAATACTTCACTAACTAATTGCTCATTTATAATCTCTCCTTTATAAAGAATAACTTTTTCAAGATTACTTAAGGCGTCTCTTAAACCGCCATCAGCTAGTCTAGCGATTATTTCTAAAGCTTTCTTCTCGTATTTGATTTTTTCTAAATCTAAAATTTTTGCGAGTCTATTTACTATCTCATCGCTGCTAATATAACTAAAATTAAGTATCTGGCATCTACTTAAAACTGTTGGAATTATCTTATGAAG
>JAEWGY010000059.1 GCA_023388035.1 Bacillota bacterium
TCAATAAATAATACATCCCCTTCTTTAAGTGATGATAAAATAGCCGCAAGATCACCACTACGCTCAATAGCTGGACCGGTGATTGTTTTAATATCGCTATTCATTTCATTAGCAATTATATAAGCTAAGGTTGTTTTACCAAGTCCTGGAGGACCGTAAAATAAGACATGATCTAAGGATTCATCCCTTTCTTTAGCGGCTTTAATAAAAACTGAAAGATTATCCTTAAGCTCCTTTTGTCCTACATATTCACTAAGACTACTAGGACGAAGACTCATTTCTTCATTATCATTAATTTGTTTATTAGAATCTAAAATACGCTCTTTCATATACTCCTATTTATTTTGATTTAATAAGACCAAGGCCTTTTTAATATAAGCATCGGTACTTAAGTTTTCATCCTTAATCTGTTCTAAAACTTTATTAATTTCATAATTCTTAAAACCTAATTGACTTAATGCTAGACTGATATCAGCAAATTGATCATTATTAACTCTAACATTATCATTAAGTAATAATTTACCTTTAAGATCTAAGATAATTTGACCAGCAGCCTTGGCACCGATGCCAGGTAAGGATTTGATATACTTAAGATCTTCCTTTTCAATGGAAGATATGATATCGTTTAATTTACGATTTCTTAAAATGTTAGATGCAATCTTTGGACCAATACCTTTTACACTAATTAATTTAAGAAAGAAATTATAGCTGTCATTATCTTTAAAGCCATATAATGACATTTCATCCTCTCGTACTAATAAATAAGTGAAAAGACTTAATTCCTCATTAAGTCTGATATTAGTAATATCACAATAAATTCGATATCCCACATTTGAAACATCAAGAATTATAGCATCATTTTCAATCTTTAAAACTCTACCCTTAATAAAAGCAATCATATATAAATTATAACAGTTATTTAAAAGAATAAATAAAATTATTTTATTTTTAATTAAATTTATTGAATTAAATTGTAGATAAGTTTAAACTCAATTTATTATAGTATCGAAATAAATTGTTTCCTAGTATAATATAAAAGGAGGTTATCATGAAATTTTATCATTATCCTAAATGTACAACCTGCATTAAAGCAAGAAAATTTTTAATAGCTAAATATCCTGATATGGAAATTATTGATATTAAACTCAATCCTTTAAATTATGATCAGATAAAAGAATATCATCAAAAGGCTAATTGTGAGCTAAAAAAAATTTTTAATACCTCAGGTTTAAGTTATAAAAGCTTAAATTTAAAAGAAAAGTTAGGCTCACTATCTTTAGATGAAGCTTATAAGCTTCTAGCTAGTGATCCAATGCTTATTAAAAGACCAGTAATTATCTTAGATGATAAGGTATTTTTCGGTTTTAAAGAGGATCATTTTAAATGATTATCGTAATCGGAGCTGCTAAAAGCTTAAATAGAACTAATACAAAATTAGCTTTAGATTTATTTTTTCCAAATCAAAGTGAATATATTTATAATATTCTCAAAACTTTTTCAGAAAGTGAATTAAAAACTTTCTTTAAACTGAGTGATAAAAAGTCAAAAGAATTATATGATCTTTATGCTAATCCTGATATTGATCATGCCTACAATCTATATAATGGTGCTGTATTTAAAGAGATTAATACTTCAAATTATCAAAAATTATTTATTTTAGATGCCATGTATGGTTTAATTCGTTATGATCATATTATCGCTTCCTATCGATTAGATTTTAGTAAAAAACTAAGAGAGATTGATTTTTATGAGTATTGGCAGGATCTTGTTAATCAAAAATTACTTTCCCTAGATGAGGAAATAGTATTAATAAGTTCTAAGGAATATCATAAACTAATTAATATCAAGCATGTTTTAATTGATTTTAAAACTAATTGTAATATTAAGCGAAAGAAATTACGTGGTAAAATGGCTAACTATTTACTTAATCATGATTTAAAAATTAAAGATATTCCTAGTATTAGCTTTGATGATATTGTTTTTGATTCAAAAATTGATAATATTTATTACTTCACAAAAAAAGGACATTAGTCCTTTTTTATTCATCTATAAAATCAAAGCCATAATTCTCGATATAAACCTTATCAAGGTGCTTAGCTCCTTTTTCTTTAAGAGCATCTTCAACACCCATTGATTTTAATTTTTTCGCAAATCTTAATATTGATTCATCATTATTGAAGTCAATTTGTTCGAATAATTTCTTAATTTTTTCTCCTATTATACGATATACACCATTTCCTTCATTATAAATTTCAAAATCAGGTTTTTCTTTAAATTCATAAATTTTAATTTCTTCACTTTCACCATTTGAAACTAAAGGGAATTTAGGAGTTGTTTTAAGTAATTCATTTAAGCGATATAAAACCTTATCTAAACCTTCACCTAATAAAGTGACAGCGGGATAGACTTCAATATCGGGAAAAGCTTTTTTAAAACGGTCTAAATTTATTTTAGCATTATCATCATCCATCTTATTCGCCAGTACTATCATTGGTCGCTTTAATAGTTCTTTATGATATTCATATAATTCATTATTGATTATCTTATAATCTTCAATCGGATCACGACCATCCATCGCTGACATATCAATAATATGAAGAATCACTCTTGTTCTTTCGATATGCCTTAAAAATTCTAAGCCCAGGCCCTTTCCTTTATGGGCGTCTTTAATTAAACCTGGTAAGTCACTCACTACAAAACTATCACCTTCACCGATTCTAACTATTCCTAATTGTGGTTTAAGTGTTGTGAAGGGATAATCAGCTATTTCTGGTCTAGCCTTAGATACCATCGAAAGAAAAGTTGATTTACCAACACTAGGATAACCTACTAAACCAACATCAGCTAATAATTTGATTTCAATAATTATTTCTTTTTCCTCGCCAATACCACCAATCTTAGCAAATTCCGGTGCATTATTTCTAGCACTTGCAAAATGAATATTACCAAGACCACCCTTACCTGCCTTAGCGATAATTACTCTTTTAGCATGAAAATCTAAATCGGCTATAAATTCATTAGTGTTTGCATCCTTTACAATAGTTCCAATCGGTACTTTAACTATAACATCACTAGCTGATTCACCATGCATTTTATTGGTTTTACCCTTAGCGCCATCATTCGCCTTAATAAAACGATTATAACGAAGATCTAATAGGGTTGATTTATTTGAGTCAGCTTCAAAGATGATATTACCCCCATCACCGCCATCACCGCCACTTGGTCCAGCTAAGGGATTATACTTAACTCTTTTAAAGGCAACTAAACCATCACCACCATTACCAGCTTTAACTTTAATTTTAACTTTATCAATAAATTCCATATTTGCTCCTTAAATAAAAAAGCCCTGCTGGACTTTTTATGCTTCAAGTGGATATACAGAAGCTTTTTTGCGATCTTTGCCAAGTCTTTCGAATTTAACAATTCCATCAACAGTAGCAAATAGAGTATCATCACCGCCTTTTTTAACATTTAAACCTGGATAAATCTTAGTTCCTCTTTGGCGATAAATGATTGAACCTGCAGTAGCAAATTCACCATCAGACTTCTTAGCTCCTAATCTTTTAGAATGTGAATCACGTCCATTTTTAGTAGAACCAACACCCTTTTTAGAAGCAAAGAATTGAATATTTAAAATAAATTTCATTTTTCTAAGTCCTTTCTAAAAATTTAATATATGTAGGATATCGTTTTTGAATTGTTTTTAATGAAATAAGACAATTGAAAATCATCGCTAGACAGATAATTGAATCACTATCATTAATAATATCAATACGATTATCACCGATTTTTATTTGAATACCTTCAAAACCATCTAAGCTGTTCATAAGTCCAAAGACATTACTGCTAACTGCAGCACATACAATATCTTCACCCTTTTTAGCATAATTAGCATGGCCACTGATTGAGATTTCCTTTATCCGGTATTCATTACTTGCAATAGCAAATTTAAAATCATTTAGTTTATTTAAATTAAAATTAGCAAGTATTCTAATTTTAATCATTAAGCTACGATACTTTCAACTTTTAATTGAGTATATGGTTGACGGTGTCCTTGTTTTCTTCTAGTTGAACCTTTTTTAGCCTTGTATTTGAAAATGATAATTTTCTTAGCCTTACCATTTTTAACAACTGAGCATTCTACTTTAGCACCGCTAACGTATGGTGAGCCAACTTTTAAATTTTCACCACCAACTAGAACTACCTTATCTAGACTGATTTTATCGCCTGGATTACATTCTAATTTTTCAACGAAAATAATTGAATCTTTTTCTACTTTTAACTGTTTTCCACCAGTTTCAACAATTGCGTACATTTTTCCTCCTTTAATATTTAGACTCGCTAATAAGGTGATCATATGATACTTTAACCTTTTTTAGGCGGTTATATACTTAGAAAGAATATAACTTAATTATTATAACTTATTAATAATAATTATGCAATAAAATAATCCCAAAAGGGATTATTTAATTTCAACAATTTTCATCATATTAGCACTGCCCTCACCAGTTGGATAGCCAGCACTAATAATAATTAACTGACCAGGTTTTAAACCTTGTTTCTTAGCGATATTAGATGCTAATTCATCATCATTAATCATTTCATTTTGAATCTCAGAATAAATTGGATGAACACCCCAATAACTAGTTAATTTATTAAGGGTAGACTTACTAAAGGTAACTGCATAAATCGGTACTGATGGTCTAAATTTAGATACACGTCTAGCGGTAGTACCACCTTGGGTAAAGACGATAATAGCAGCAATATCAAGAGTTAGCGTTGCATCAGAAATAGAGATACCAATAGCATCTTGAACTGTTTTAAGTGAAGAATTTTTAGATTGTTCTAAGCGTTCACGATAAGGAATAATCTTTTCACTTGCCCTTGCAATAGCTGCCATTGTTTTAACAGTTTCAACAGGATATTCCCCTGCAGCAGTTTCAGCAGATAACATTACACAATCTGATCCATCTAAAACAGCATTCGAAACATCACTAGCTTCAGCTCTTGTACATCTAGGATTATAGGTCATTGAATCAAGCATATGCGTAGCAGTGATAACTGATTTGCCGAATTTATTAGCTGCTTGAATTAGTTTCTTTTGATAAATAGGCACATATTCGGTTTGAATTTCAACACCTAAATCCCCTCTTGCAACCATAACTCCATCAGCTTCATTTAAAATTTCTTCAATATTATCAAATCCCTCTTGATTTTCAATCTTAGCGATAATGTTAATTTTACTCTTAGCCATTTCGTTTAGAATCTTACGAATTTCTCTAACATCATCAGCTCTTCTAACAAAACTTGCCGCAATAAAATCAACATTATTTTCACAACCAAATCTAATATCAGCAGTATCTTTTTCTGATAGGAAAGCCATGCTTAATTTTACACCAGGAACATTGCAACCTTTTCTTGAAGATAAGGGACCATTAACTTCAACAACACAATCAATTTCACCATCTCTTTTAGCGATAACTGATAATCTTTGTTTACCATCATTTACTAAAATATAATTACCAACCTTAATATCATCAAAAAGCTCTGGGCATTGAATATGGAAACGCTCATGTGTTCCTAGTATTTTTTCCCTAACAATAGTTACCTTCTCACCCTTAGTATAATTTTCTTGACCATTAGCAAAATCACCTAATCTAATCTCAGGACCCTTAGTATCTAACATGATACCAATAGGTTTATCAAGTTCCTTAGCAACCTTTCTAATAGTATTTATTCTTTCTAAATGTTCCTCATGACTGCCGTGAGAAAAATTAAGTCTTGCAATGTTCATTCCAGCTAATGCTAGTTCCTTCATAACCTCATAAGATTCACTTGCAGGACCAATTGTACATACAATCTTCGTTTGTCTACACATATATCCCCCTTTATACTAAACGATCAAATAATTTAAAGATATTACGTCTTGATTTTCTAGTTTCATTTAATGCAACATCAATAGGCATATGATCGATTTCACCATTTTTTATGATTACACATTCTTTACTATAACCTTCTATTAATAAGTCAATAGCTTTTTCACCCATTCTTGAAGCTAAGATACGATCATTAGGAGTTGGACTACCACCCCTTTGAATATGACCTAAAACCGTAGCTCTCCCACTAAAGCCGGTTTTATCTGAAATCTTTCTTGCTAAGGCTTCAATATCGGTAATTTTTTCAGAAACAATTACAATAGCATGATTTTTACCTAATCTAGACAAATAATTTAATTTATCTAAGATTTCCTCTTCATCATAACCAGTTTCCTTTGTTATTACGATTTCTGCACCACAAGATAAACCGCTATATAAAGCGATATCACCACAGCGATTACCCATAACCTCAACAATTGAACAGCGATGATGAGAACTTGAGGTATCTCTAAGTTTATCAATACAACTAACGGCAGTATTTAAAGCGGTATCGAAACCGATTGTAAGTTCACTACCTGGAATATCATTATCAATGGTTCCGGGTAAACCGATGCAATTAATTCCTAATTTACTTAGGGCTAAAGCACCTCTATAAGAACCATCACCACCAATAACGATTAAAGCATCAATTTTATTCTTTTTAAGAATCTCAGCAGCTTCTTTTTGGACATTCTCATCTTTAAATTCCTTTAATCTTGCAGAACCTAAAATAGTTCCTCCTCTAGAAAGAATGTCACTCACATCTGAATGATTAAACTGCTTGAATTTTTCTTTTAATAAACCTTTATAACCATCATATATACCTACTACTTCAATGCCACTAGCTAGAGCTACTCTTGTTATTGATCTAATTGCGGCATTCATCCCAGGAGAATCACCTCCTGATGTTAATATTCCTACTTTTCTAATCATAAAAACCTTTCTTTAAAATAATATCATAAAATCGTATGCTATGCATGAATAATTATTACTCCTTAAGATACGTATCTAAAAAAGTATCTGTATATTTATCAATTTCTAATTCCATTGTACTATCTTTAATCCTTCTAATAATTCTAGTGATTTTAGAATTATCACTTTTCTTAAGACTTAATTTATAATAATCTTCTAATTGTTTAATGCTTCGATTAGAACTATAAAAAGAAATAAGCTTATTATCACTACGATAAAAAATCAAAGGGAATAAGAAGGAGTCAATAAAATAATCATTAACATATTCACTACCAATATCATCAATAAAAAGATATTGGACAGTCTGTAAATTCTTAAGTAGTTTATTCTTTTCTTCAATGCTTAAATTCATGAAATGATTTTGCATAATGGGTATGGTAATATAAGCTACTTCATTAGCTTTCATAACTAAATCTTTCGCAAAGAAACTTAAGATATGTGTTTTACCCATGCCGGTTTCACCGAATAAATATATTCCTTTATGATTATTTTTTAATTCTAAAAAATAAAGATAGAGTCTTGCTCGAATATTAGAGTAGTAAATCTGTTTAAAATCACTTTCAAAAAAAACTTTAAGCATATCAGAGTAAATAAATTTTTGATGAATACGCTCCTTTTCAACAAGTTTTTTAATCTTTTCATTAAAAATGATTTTCTTATTAATAAAACCATCCTCATAACTAAGTAGATAATAATGATCACTTTGATTATTCTTAAATTTAAGGAATTCCATATAACTAGCATAAATAGTTCCATGAAATTTAAAAATTAATTCATCATTAAAATTATTAATTTTAAGTAGTTCATAAAAGTCTTTATTGTTTTTGATTTCATTAATTTTACTAATTTTTAATTTTTCATCCTCTTTATAATTTTCAATTAACTTAGCAAGTCTATCATCCATTTTTATCACCCTGCTTTCTTCTGATTTCATCAATAAGCTGCATATCAATCGCTTCTGATTTTGCAAAATTCTCCTCAATTTTAGGTTTATTATATACACTTGTATGATTATTAGAATTTAAAAATTCCCTTAATTTTAAAGCAACCTCTTTTTCTGAAGTAATATTGTTCCTTTTTAAAAAACTAAGGCATCTTTTAAGTTCACTAGCCTTAATATTCTTAGAATTATTTTTATAAAGAAATTCAATAGTGGCATTGAAAATATTAATGTGGTAAAGATCACTTTTAAAATTATATTTTATTAGATCGGTTTCATAAGGTGTTAGTTTATCGCCAATTAATTTTTCCAGAAAAATAAAAGGAGCATCATAATAACTAAGTTTAGTTTTATGTAAATTATCTTTTAGACTTAAAGCGATAATATAATTTTCAAAATCATTAAAGTCAATCTCATGTAAATGAATGTTACTTTTAGATTTATAATTTTTACTAAGATAAGAACTTATGATTGTTATTAATTTATTGTTATCAAGAAAATATTTATTAGATAAATCAATAAAATTATTTACAAATTCATTATTTATATATTTTTCTAAAGTAAAATTATATTCAATAAGCGTATTTTTGAAATTTTCTACATCTAAAAAACGGGCCTTAAATTCAATATCATTTAAAATTTCTTCTTCTGCAAATTTAAGTAGTTTATATTTATTTAAATCAATAAAATTACTAGTTAATTTAAAATACGTATCTTTAAAATAATTAAATTTATAATCACTTACACAATAAGCCCTTGCTAGATTATTTAATTTTGGATTTAATTTTAAAAAACTATATAGATCTAATGGTCTTTGTAAATAATAAAGATAATGCTCTGAATTCTCATAAACTTTTAAAAGTTGATATTTATTTAAAACTTTAAGGATTCCTTCAAATTGATCATTACTTAAATTATTCAGCCTTAGGATATCTTTCTTTTGATAATTATTATTAATTGCATAATTTAAAAATAAATAAAAGGCATAGGCTGTATAACCAAGAAAGCTGAGATAGAAATTACTTAAGCATGTTAATTCTTCTTCATTTAATTTATAATCCTTATAAATCTTAATTAATTTATACTCGTCCATAAATTTAAAGCAATCCTTTCTATTTCTTCACAGCTTTCTTTTAAATTATCATTATGAATATAATAATCAGCTTTTTTATACTCATCTTTAATTTGTAAATTATATCTTCTATCAATTTCTACTTTAGATAATCCTTTTTTTAATAATCTTTCATATCTTTTCAAGTCATCAATTTTAACTAAAATTATTTTATCAAAATATTTTTCCATCCCCGCCTCATATAAAGCAGAAACTTCAACGAAACATAAGGGATATGTTTTTTTAAGATTCTTTAAAATGGTGATTAATTCAGGATATAAAATACTATTTAATTTAGCAAGAGATTCTTTACTCACAAAAACAATTTCTGCAAGCTTTTTTCGATCATAATTAGTTAATTTAAACATTTTACAAATCTTAGTTTTAATATCTGCTCTTTCTAATAACTGATGACAGATAATATCAGCATCAAAAACAATATAACCC
>JAEWGY010000087.1 GCA_023388035.1 Bacillota bacterium
ACTATGGGTTTTTCCCTTTAAGCAATTAGGTATTAATTTTTATGAATTTAATTTTAGTAATTATAGCCTTTCACTATTTAATTTAATCATTTTAAGCATTTTTATCTTCGCATCAATTACAGATATGATTGATGGTTATCTTGCTAGAAAATATAATTTAATCACCACCTTTGGTAAATTTATGGATCCTATTGCCGATAAATTATTAGTTAATACACTCTTAATTCTTTTACTTAGTAAAGGAATGGTTCCAAGTTTAGCAGTAGTGATCATGCTAGCAAGAGACACGATAGTTGATGGCTGTCGTATGATCGCTAGTCAAAATTCAATCGTGGTTGCTGCTGGTTTTTTAGGAAAAGCTAAAACAGTTAGTCAAATGCTTGCGATAATTATTATTTTATTGAATAATTTACCATTTGAGATGCTTAATTTAAAAATTGATATTTTCATGATCTGGTTTGCAACCTTCATTTCAGTTATTTCAGGCTTACAATATTTTATTAGTTTAAAAACATATATTTTTGAAAGTTGTTAGGATTTTATAATTTTTAAGATATAAAGATATATAAGGAGAATTATGGCGAAAGAAGAAATAAATAAAATTGATAAAGAAAAAGAAGAATCACTTAATGCAGCAATTAAACAAATTGAAAAAGAATATGGAAAAGGTTCAATAATGCGATTAGGTGATCGTAGTAATGTGGATCTTGATGTTATTAGTTCTGGATCATTATTAATTGATAGCGCTCTTGGAGTAGGAGGTTTTCCTAAAGGAAGAATAATTGAAATATATGGTCCTGAATCTTCAGGTAAAACAACTCTAGCCTTACATACAATTGCAAGTTGTCAGGCTAATGGCAGTCGAGCTGCATTCATTGATGCAGAGCATGCAATTGATCCTAAATATGCTAAAGCATTAGGTGTTAATGTTGATGATCTTATCTTAGCCCAACCTGATTCTGGTGAACAAGCTTTAGAAATAGTTGAAGTTTTGATTAAAAGCGGAGCAATTGATTTAATTGTGGTAGACTCTGTTGCAGCCTTAGTTCCTCAGGCTGAACTTGATGGAGTAATGACTGATAGCAATGTTGGCTTACACGCAAGATTAATGTCTAAAGCAATGAGAAAATTAGCTGGTGCAATGAATCAAAATAATTGTACAACTATTTTCATAAACCAATTAAGAGAAAAAGTTGGTGCTTATGGTAATCCTGAAACTACGACAGGTGGTAGGGCTTTAAAATTCTATGCATCGATTAGAGTTGAGGTAAGAAAGAGTGAACAGCTTAAAAATGCTGGTGAAGCAATTGGTAATAAGGTAAATGTTAAGATATCTAAAAATAAAGTAGCACCACCATTTAAATCAGTTACAGTAGAAATTTTCTATGGTGAAGGTATTTCTAAAATCTCTGAAATCATTACCTTAGCAGTGGATTTAAATATTATCGAAAAGGCAGGTGCTTGGTTTAGTTATGCTGGCGAGCGCATAGGTCAGGGCCGAGAAGTGGTAAAAACCTTCCTTAATAATAATCCTGATAAATTAAATGAAATCAGTCTTAAAATTAAGGAAAAACTTTATTCTAATAACGAAGATTCTAACAATACTGATCCCAGTTAACTTGCAATTATAATTAAATTATGCTAATGTTTACTTAGGAGGATGAAATGAAAAAAATTATTACTTTATTCGCGATCACTTTAATGATGGTTGGTTTAGTTGCTTGTAATAGTAAAAAGAATAACACAAGCGAAACTACAACCACTACTAGTGAAAGCACCAAAAAAACTGATGTAACAATAGGTTTCGTTACTGATGTAGGTGGTATTGATGATAAATCATTCAACCAAACTTCTTATGAAGGAGTTAAAAAATTCGCAGCTGAATATGGTTTAGAGGAAGGTAAAGAAATTAAATATCTTACTTCTAAGACTGAAACTGATTACGTGCCTAATTTAACTACTTTCGTAAATGAAGGAACTGATTTAATCGCTGCAGCTGGTTTCTTATTTGAAAAATCAATTACTGAAGTTGCTAAAGCTAATCCAGATCAAAAAATGTTAATTATTGATGTTGACTGGATTCCAGAAGATGTATCACCTAATTTATTACAAGCATCATTTGCTGAAAATGAAGGTTCATTCTTAGTAGGTGTTGCTGCAGCTAAGAAAGCTTTAGAAGCAGGTAAGGATACCCTTGGTATCATAGTAGGTGGATCTGGGGTAATTATGGATAAATTCGAAGCTGGATACCAAGCTGGTATTTGGGCAGTTTGTCCTACTTGTAAAATCTTAACTCAAAATATTAATTCATTTGTTTCAGCTGAAACAGGTAAAACTGCTGCAGCTAAACAATATACTGACGGTGCTTATGCAGTTTATCATGTTGCTGGAGGATCTGGTATCGGTGTAATCCAAGAAGCTACTGATAGAAGAGACCGTGGTGAAGATGTTTGGGCTATCGGTGTAGATACTGACCAATATGAATTAGGAAAATATGGTGATAATAAATCATCAGTATTAACTTCAATGCTTAAGGGTGTTCAAACTGCAACTTATAAAGTTTCTAAATCAGTTGCGGAAGGTACCTTTAAGGGTGGTAAATTATATTTATCACTTAAGGATGGCGGTGTTTCATTACCTGAAAAGAATCCTAATCTAAGTGATGAAATTATGAAATTAGTTGAAGAATATAGTCAAAAGATTATTTCAGGTGAAATTACTGTTCCTACTACACCAAAAAGACCTAATGAATCTGAATTAGTAATCGGTTAATCCAAAGAGGACGCTGTCCTCTTTTTTTATTAGCTTGTTAAATTATTACTTTTTTATAAGCTTAAAATGTTATAATTATAATAAAGGACGGTGTTTATGAGCGAATATGCAATTGAGATGTTAAATATCACAAAGGAATTTCCTGGTATCATTGCTAATGATAATATTACATTAAGAGTTAAAAAGAATACGATTCACGCTTTACTGGGTGAAAATGGTGCCGGTAAATCAACTTTAATGTCGATTTTATTCGGTCTTTATAATCCGAATAAAGGCATAATTAAAATAAGAGATAAAGAGGTTAAAATCACAAGCCCCAATATCGCTAATGATTTAGGGATAGGAATGGTTCATCAACATTTTAAATTAGTAGATAATTTTACAGTAACCGAAAATATAATTTTAGGCTGTGAACCGAAAAAAGCTTTAAATATGATTGATTTTAAAAAGGCTAAGGAAAAAGTTGTGCAACTTTCAAAATTATATGGTTTAGATGTTGATCCAGATGCTTTAATTGAGAATATTAATGTAGGTATGCAACAAAGGGTAGAAATTTTAAAAATGTTATATCGAGATAATGATATTTTAATTTTTGATGAGCCTACTGCCGTATTAACTCCACAAGAAATAGAAGAGTTAATGAAAGTTATGAAAAATCTAATTAAAGAAGGAAAAACCATCCTTTTAATAACACATAAGCTTAAAGAAATTAAAAAAGTAGCTGATGAATGTACGATTCTTAGAAAAGGTAAGTATATTGATACTGTAGATGTTAGAAATGTTGATGAAGCAAAAATGGCTTCATTAATGGTAGGTCGAGATGTTAATTTTAATACTGAAAAGAAAGATGCTAATCCTAAAGATGTCATCTTAGAAATTAAAGACCTAGTAGTTAAAAATCATAAAGGCATTGCGGCTGTAAATAAATTTAATCTTAAAGTAAGACAGGGTGAAATTATGGCTATTGCAGGGATCGATGGTAATGGTCAATCAGAACTAGTTTATGCACTTTGTGGAATGATTCCTATTGAAAGTGGTGAAATTATACTTAATGGTGAAAATATCACAAAAATAGGAATTAAAGAACGTTATGAAAAGGGTATTAGTCACATTCCTGAAGATAGGCATAAACATGGTTTGATTTTAGATTTTAGTCTTAAAGAAAACTTTGTAATTCATAATTATAATAAAAAGGAATTCTCAAATAGAGGTATCATTAATAAAAAGGCGGTTGATAATTATGCGAATCGCTTAATTGATGAATTTGATGTTCGAAGTGGTACTGGGAAGGAATCGAAAACTAGAGACATGTCTGGGGGTAATCAACAAAAAGCGATTATCGCAAGAGAACTTGATAATTGTAAAGACTTACTACTAGTTGTTCAACCTACTAGAGGATTGGATGTAGGTGCTATTGAAAATATTCATTCAAGAATTATTAAAGAACGTGATAAAGGGAAGGCAGTTTTATTAGTTTCCTTAGAATTGGATGAAGTTTTAAATCTAGCTGATAATATTGCGGTAATTCACAATGGTGAATTACAAGGTCTTGTTAAACGTTCTAGTACCGATGAGAATGAATTAGGACTAATGATGTCGGGATCTAGTCATCGCTATGAAGAGGTATATCATGAAGAAAAAGAGTAATACTTTATTAATTTCACTAATATCAGTTTTATTTGGTTTTATTTTAGGAATCATTGTTGTTTTTTTAACTGGTAAAAATCCTTTAGATATGATTTATGCAATTATTAAATCAATGACTGGATATGATATCACAAGACCAGCTAGAGGAGTTTTCATTGTTTATCCATTGAATTGGCTTAATGAATCTTTACCGATTATTTTAACCGGTTTAAGTGTAGCCTTTGCTTATCGTACAGGATTATTTAATATTGGTGCTGAAGGTCAATATATGATTGGTACGATGGCTGCAAGTGTGGTGGCTTTATGGGTTAAATTACCACCTATTATCCATCCGATTGTAATTGTTTTAACAGCTGCTTTAGCTGGTGCTTTATGGGGTGCAATACCAGGAATTTTAAAAGCTTATCGTAAAATTAATGAAGTTGTAATTTGTATTATGCTTAATTATATAGCGATGCATCTTGTTTCTTATGTTGTTAAATATGTTTTACCATTAGATCCTAATTCAGGATCGAGAACAATTGATTTTCCTGCTTCAAGTTTAATTCCTAAATTGAATTTTGGAACTACTTCATTTTTCAATTATTCATTTATATTTATTATTATCGGTTTAATTATTTTCCATATCATAATCGAGAAAACTACCTTTGGATTCTCGTTGCGTGCAACAGGATTCAATCAAGAAGGTGCAAGATATGCTGGAATGAATGTTAATCGTAATATTGTTTTATCAATGATGATTTCAGGTGCCTTTGCGGGTCTTGCAGGAGGTATTGTAATTCTTGGATCATATGGCTATGGTCGTATGTTTAGTCATTTTGATAATTATGGTTTTGATGGTATTTCGGTTGCTTTAGTAGGTGCTGCTAATTCAATCGGCGTCTTCTTTAGTGGATTATTATTCGGCTTACTTAAATCGAGTACTAATAATCTACAAATTAGTAGAATTCCTAAAGAAATTTCAGATCTTATTCAAGCTGCTATTATCTTTGGTGTTTCAATTCAATATTTCTTTATTGTAATTAAGAATAAATTCTTTAATAAGAAAGGAGCTAAATAATGTCAAACTTAATTAATACTATCGTTTCAATGTCTCCAATTATTCTAATGTTATCAACACCATTAATCATTGCAGCTTTAGGTGGTTTATATTCTGAAAGATCAGGTATCGTAAATATTGCACTTGAAGCTTGTATGACTATTGGAGCTTTTATTGCTGGTGTATTCTTATATTTTTTCTCAAATGCAAATGTTCCATTTGCTGCTTATATTACCTTACTACTTTGTGGTTTAGGGGGAATGATTTTTGTATCTTTACACGCTTTTGCGGCTATTCATTGTAGAGCGGATCAAACGGTATCAGGAACTGCCTTAAATGTTTTATCGATAGGTTTTACAGTTTATATTTGTGAGATAATCTTCGATAAGAAATCTACAGATGCTTTTAATCAATTTGTTTCAATTAGAAGAGTTTCTATTCCACTATTAAAAGACATCCCTTTAATTGGTGATTTGTTTTTTAAGGATACTTATCCAACCTTTTATCTAGCTTTATTACTAGTTATTATCACTTGGTTTATTATGAATAAGACAGTATTTGGTTTAAGACTTAAAAGCTGTGGAGAATTCCCTCAAGCTAGTGCTTCGATGGGAATTAATGTCGTTAAGATGAGATGGATAGGAGTACTTATATCAGGTTTTCTAGCTGGGGTAGCTGGTGGTGTCTTACTTATGACAACACAAACCTTCTTCCAACAAACTTCTGTACATGGTATAGGTTTTGTGGCAATTGCTACATTAATCTTTGGTAAATGGAAGGCATGGGGTATCTTTTTTGCAGCTATCTTTTTCGGCTTTGCGCAGGCTCTAGGATTATTTTCTACTACTATTCCATATATTAATTTCCTACCAGAATATTTCTTCTTAGCCTTCCCATATATTGTAACAATCATAGCGATTATTATAACTTCAGGTAAATCTAAAGGACCTAAAGCGGCAGGTGAAATATATGACGCATCAAAACGATAGACTTATTTATAACTATACTGATAAATTTAAATATTGTGCTTATAGTATTTCACTAATTAGTGAATATAGTGATTTTGATTTTCAATTCAAATCAATATTAGCTTATATAATGGGTCGCTATAGTAAAAATTATCCTAGTAATCATACCATGTATAAGTATAAGTTAGACTTATTTGGACCTAAGGTTAGTGCTAATGTTGAAAGAAGGTCTAATTATAATATCTTAACTATTAATTTTAATTTTTTAACTAATAACTATACAGGATTAAGTATCAGCAAGAATCATGATTTTATCAAAGAAATCTTATTTAATACCTATATTAGTAAAGAATTATATGAAAATGAATGTAATAACCTTCGTAACTTAAGACTTCGCATATTAGATAATCCTAATGCCAAAGCCTTAGATTACGCCTTTAAGGAAATAGATCAATCTTTAGCCTTAAGTAATTTTCTGGATTATGAAATTAAATATGAAGATTTTATAAAACAGTATCAGAAATTATATGATGATGTAGGTGTTAGCTTTATTTATAATGGTAGTCATGATAAAGGTATTATCACTACTTTCTTTAATAGTTTAAATATTAAACATAATAATAAAAAAGTTGAATTTGAAGATTTCGATTTATCAAAATTAAAAGATCTAAGCTATGAACTAAATTTAGATCAATCGGTTTTAATTATGTTTTTTAAAACTAGCAAAAAATATCTTAGTACTAAGGCAACTAGATTAGGATATGCAAGTAGTATTTTAAGTGGTTCTATGGCCTCGTTATTATTTGCAGATGTAAGAGAGAAACACAATCTTTGTTATAACATTCATCTTGGAACAATACCGGGTATTAATCTTTATTATGTTGTTACAGGAATTTCTAAACAGAATATCGAAAAAGCACAAGAGTTAATTCTTAAGCAGTTTAGCAGGGTTTTAAATAAAGATTATGAAGATGAGGTCTTAGTTTCTTGTCTTAATGAATTAAAATCAAATATTAAATTAAATTTAGATCAGCTTAATTCCTTAAATCAAATAAAACATGAGTATAATTTTATTGATAGTGAATATGATTTAGAAGCTCGTTTAAAATTGATAGATGAACTTAATAAAGATGTAATTGCAGAAGAAATAAGTGACTTAGAGTATCTTTCTTCTTGTGTTATTAAAGGACAGAATTAATGGAAAAGATTTATAATAATTTTTATAAAGAAACCTATTATTACCATAAATTTAAAAATGGACTAAGATTTTATTTCTTATATAAACCAGAATTCTCTAGTTCATCAATGGCAATGGCAATTAATTTTGGTTCTTTAGCTTTAAAACAAAGCTTAGGTAATAAAATATATAAGCACCCTGCAGGGATAGCGCATTTTATGGAGCATTTAATGTTTAATCACGAAGGCTTAAATGTTGCGGATAAATTATCAGCATTAGGTGCTAGTCCTAATGCCTTTACTTCTAGAAGTGAAACTATTTATTTTCAAAGTTTAAATTCTACAAATTATAAAGAAGCCTTAGCACTGTTAATTGATTATACAAGTAGTTTTGAAATAGATGAAAAGATGGTTAATAAAGAAAAGGATATTATTTTAGAAGAGCTTAATATGACTCTTCTTAATCCTTTTTCAAAGCTTTATTATAATTCTTTTAAAACGCTAAGTGATAAGCATCCTATAAGGGAAGAGATTTTAGGTAGTAGCGAAAGTATTAAAGCGATGAATCCAGAAATTTTAAAAGAATGTTTTAAATTAAATTATCAAGCTAAAAACAAAGCTTTAGTTATTGCTGGAAATTATGATGTTAATGAATTATTTGAATTTGTAAGGGAAAAAATTGAAGGTTTAAATGATGAATATGACGAGCTACCAAAGACTATTTTCCCTAAAGAAAAAGAAAAGATTAAAGAAAGCTTTTTAGAATTAAATCATCCTATTAATAATCCGATGTATGCTTACTCATTCAGAGTGGACACTGATAAGGAAAATTATTTAGATCTATGTAAACTTGAATTATGTTTTGATTTTCTATTAGATTTAATCTTTTCAAGGATTAATAAAGATTACGATAATTGGTTATTGAATAATCAAATTAGTTATTTGTTTAATTATGGTTCCTTTGTAAGTCCAAGAATTATTCAAGTAATTTTTATTAACGAAGGCGAAAATCATAATGAATTTGTTGATTTTATTGATGAAAAGATAAGTAATTTTAAATTTAATGATGCTGATTTTGAATTAATTAAAAAGAAATATATCCAAACAATGTTTAATTATTTTGATAATATTGAGGATTATTGTCTGAATTTTGCAAGATATATCATTCATGATATTAATTATTTTGAATTAAAAGAACTAGTAGATAAAATTAGTAAGGAAGACATTATAAATGTCTTAAAATTACTAAATAAAGATAATTCATATGTTACCAAAATAAGTAATAAGGAGTAATATGGCATTTGATAGTTTACAAGAAAAAATAAGTAGAAGTCTTAAAACCATTCAGGGTAAATCGAAATTAACTGAAAAAAATATGGAGGATACACTAAAAGAGATTAGAATAGCTCTTTTAGAAGCTGATGTTAATTATCGAGTAACAAAAGATTTTTTATCTAGAATTAAAGAAAAATCAATTGGTGAAAAGGTTCTTACTTCAATTAATCCTTCAGATTTATTAGTTAAAATCGTTAATGATGAACTTATTTCATTATTAGGATCAGAAAATAGTGAAATAAATTTTAAAGCTAATGGTCTTACTAGTATCATGATGGTAGGTCTTCAAGGTTCAGGGAAAACTACTAATATTGCTAAAATAGCTAATTTATTTAAAAATAAATTAAAAAGAAAAGTATTACTTTGTGCAGCTGATCTTCAAAGACCAGCAGCGGTTGAACAGCTTAAAGCTTTAGGTAATAAAATTGAAGTTGAGGTCTTTAATATTGGATTAGATACCAATGCACTTAATACTGTGACTAAAGCTTATGAGTATGCTAAAAATAATAATTTTGATACTTTACTAGTTGATACAGCAGGTAGATTACAAATCGATGTAGCATTAATGAATGAGTTAGTAGAAATCAAGAATTTTCTAAATCCGGATGAAATTTTATTAACCGTTGATGCTTTGACTGGTCAAGATATAATTAATGTAGCAAGCAGTTTTAATGAGCAATTAAATCTTACTGGTTTGATAGTAACTAAATTTGATGGTGATTCTAAAGGCGGTTCGATCTTATCGGTAAAAGCAATAACCGGTGTAGCTGTTAAATATGTCGGAATTGGTGAAAAGATTGAAGACTTAGAAATCTTCTATCCTGATCGAGTAGCTTCTCGTATTTTAGGTATGGGAGATGTTGTAAGTTTAGTTGAAAAAGCTCAAGAAAAAATGGATATGGAGCTAGCGAAAAAAAGCGCAAAAAGATTCATGTCTGGTGAGTTTACCTTAGATGACTTACTAAAACAAATCGAACAAACTCAAAAAATGGGTCCCATTAAATCAATTATCAAAATGATTCCTGGTCTAGGTGATATGGCAAAAGCACTTGATAATGTTGATGCTGATAAAGAGTTTAAGAAAACGAAGGCTATGATTCAATCAATGACCGCATATGAAAAATCACATCCCGAAGAACTAAGATCATCACATAAAAGAAGAATCACTATGGGTTCTGGTACTAGAATAGAAGATTTAAATAAATTAATTAATCAATATTCAAAAATGAAAAAAATGATGAAGAGTCTTGGTCCTTTGATGCAAGGAATGAATCAAGATTTTGATTAGTAGCTTGCGAATCGGATTATTAAATAGTATAATTTTACTGAGGTATAACATGAAAGCATTAGATAAACTTAAAAACATTTTTACACAAGAAGAAATTGATATCGATGAGGTAGAAACTCAAAATTTAGCAAGTTATGAAAACCCTAGAAATCAAAATATGAAGAAAGTCGTAACTAGTGGTACTATTAAAGTATTTGATGCAAGGGATTTCCATAATGATGCAGAAGAAATGGTTACATATTTAAAATATGGTAATGCATGTGTAATTAATTATAAAAAATTATCATCAGATTCTGCACAAAGATTACTTGATTATATCGGTGGAGCTGTTTTCGCCTTAGGTGGTGAGCTAGTTAGAACTGATGAATATTCAGTTATTTGTTGCCCTAAAACAATTCAAATTGATATTCAAAATAACGAATCTGAATAATTATTTATTTAAAACACTCTTAAATAAGAGTGTTTTTATATCTTATAATTTAATAATGCTAATAAATAAAAAACGATCCTTAGATCGTTTTTTAATCAACTAAATTCTTTCGTGCATTGTACGAGAGATAACTTCATCTTGTTGTGCTTTAGTTAATTTGTTAAAGTTAACTGCATAACCTGATACACGAACAGTTAATTGAGGATATTTCTCAGGGTGTTTTTGAGCATCTAATAGAGTTTCTCTATTGAATACATTAACATTTAAATGATGTCCACCATTTTCTGCATATCCATCAATCATGTTCACTAAGTTTTCGATTTTATCTGACATATAATTTCCTCCTATTCCTTTCCTAATGATTCTGGTATGATTGAGAAGGTATTTGAGATACCATCTCTTGAATGTTCATATGGTAATTTAGAAACTGATTGAAGCGAAGCAAGAGCACCGCTATGATCTCTACCATGCATCGGATTAGCTCCTGGTGCAAATGGTTCACCACCTTTACGTCCATCCGGGGTTGATCCAGTCTTTTTACCATAGACAACATTAGATGTAATTGTTAGAATTGACATTGAAGGCCATCCATTACGATAAGTATGTTGTTTACGAATTAAATTCATAAACTTCTTAACTAAATCGTAAGCAATCATATCAACTCGATCATCATTATTGCCATAAGTAGGGAAGTCTCCCTCTATCTTAAAGTCTACCGCAATTCCATCTTCATCTCTAATTGGACTAACTTTAGCATATTTAATGGCACTTAAGCTATCAGCTACAACAGATAAACCAGCAATACCAGTAGCGAATAATCGTTTAACTTCACGATCGTGTAAAGCCATTTGTGCTGCTTCATAAGAGTAGCGATCATGCATATAATGAATTACATTTAATGTGTCAACGTATAATTTCGCAAGCCATTCTAGAACTTGATCATATCTTTCCATAACTTCATTAAAATCTAATACTTCAGAAGTTATTGGCTTGAATAGTGGTGCTACCTGTTCTTTCTTAACTTCATCAACACCACCGTTAATAGCATATAATAGAGCCTTAGCAAGATTTGCACGTGCTCCAAAGAATTGCATTTCTTTACCGATACGCATACAGCTTACACAACAAGCTATAGCATAGTCATCACCAGCATCAATTCTCATTAAATCATCATTTTCATATTGAATTGAACTAGTTTCAATTGATATTTTAGCACAGAAACGTTTAAATTCTCTAGGTAAACGAGTTGACCATAAGACAGTTAAATTCGGTTCCGGTGCTGGACCTAAATTAACTAGAGTATGTAAAATTCTGAATGAGTTTTTAGTAACTAATGGTCTACCATCAAGACCCATACCGCCGATTGATTCAGTTACCCAAGTAGGGTCACCAGAGAATAAATCATTATATTCTGGTGTTCTCATAAATTTAACTAATCTTAATTTCATTACGAAATGATCAATTAATTCTTGAGCTTCACTTTCGGTTAAGGTACCTTCTTCTAAATCTCTTTGAATATAAATGTCTAAGAAAGTAGAAGTTCTACCTAAACTCATCGCAGCTCCATT
This sequence comes from Bacillota bacterium, assembly GCA_023388035.1. Classification (GTDB taxonomy): domain Bacteria; phylum Bacillota_I; class Bacilli_A; order Erysipelotrichales; family Erysipelotrichaceae; genus RGIG5681. Next base: position 12,224 of record JAEWGY010000087.1, read on the forward strand.
TTGGTCTTTAATCGCTGCAAGATAAGCAAAATAAGTCCATTGGATAGCTTCCTTAGCATTTACTGCAGGTTTAGAAATATCAAAGCCATATTTAAGAGCCATTGTTTTCATTTGTTTTAAAGCTTTGATTTGATCTGAATGCTCTTCACGAGCACGAATCTTATCATCAGTCATTGTACCTTCAAGTATTGCCATATCCTTAATTTTTTCTTCAATTAAGCGATCAATACCATATAAGGCTACACGGCGATAATCACCAATAATACGTCCTCTACCATAGGCATCAGGTAAACCAGTGATAATACCACAGTGTCTAGCTTTTTTCATTTCAGGTGTATAAGCATCGAAGACACCTTGATTATGTGTTTTACGATATTTAGTGAATATTTCTTTAATTTTAGGATCTAATTCAAAACCATAGGCATTAAGAGATGCCTCAGACATTCTAATACCACCGAATGGTTGTAGTGATCTTTTAAAAGGTGCATCAGTTTGGAAACCTACGATTTTTTCTAAATCTTTATCTAAGTATCCTGCATCATGAGCATCAATTAAACTCACTAATGATGTATCAGCATCAAGTACACCACCATTTTCTCTTTCTTTCTTATTAAGTTCACTAACTAGTTCCCATAATTTTAAAGTAGCTTCACTAGGACCTGCAAGAAATGTATCATCCCCCTCATAAGGTGTGTAATTCTTTTGAATAAAATCACGTACATTTACTTCGCTAAGCCATGGTCCGGGATTAAAATTACGATAAGCGTCCATTTATTTTCCTCCTTTATCTAATATAAATTGCTCTAAAATGAAAGCCGGCTGATAACCATATAATTTTCCAAGTAACTCATCATTATCGGAAAGTAGTACAAGTGCAGGTGTTTTTTCTAAATTATATTTATCAACTAATTCCTGACTTATTTTAACTTCTTTAACTTCAACAAGATGTTTTATTTCATCAAGTTCACTAACTGAAGCAACTCTACAACAAGAGCATTCATCTACTATTGAAAGTAATTTCATTTTATTCTCCATCAATAACAATACGTCTAACTCTAGCTGTTTCTTCTTTACTAGGTTCATTAACACCTAACAAAGGATAGGGGATGTTAAGTTCTTCATACTTACGAATGCCCATTTTGTGATATGGCAGAATTTCAACTTTATCAACATGCTTAAGTGATTTAATAAACTGATGTAATTCCCTTAATTCTTCATCACTTTCTTTACCAGGTACATAAACATGTCTGATCCACATCTTAATTTTATTTGCATCAAGATATCTAGCGAATTCGATAATAGCTGTATTAATAGAACCGGTAATTTCAATATGTTTAGAAGGTCTAATAGCTTTAATATCAAGTAAGACTAAATCAGTGTATTTAATTAGTTCATCAAATTTAGCTTTTCGTTGATTATTAAAAGTTATCCCCGAGGTGTCTAATGCAGTATGGATCTTCTTCTTTTTTAGTAATTTAAATAATTCAATTACAAAATCAATTTGCATTAAAGGTTCACCACCTGTGACTGTTACACCACCGGTTTTAATATAAGCCTTATATTTTAGTACCTCATCTACTAATTCACTCGCTTCGTAAGTAAACTTAGCTTTAGTAGGATCCCAGGTATCAGGATTATGACAATATTGACAACGTAAAGGACAACCTTGTAAGAATATGACAAATCTAATTCCTGGTCCATCTACTGTCCCAAAACTTTCTAATGAGTGGACATAGCCTTTCATGAAAATATTATAATCTATATAACTTTAATTATCAATTTATTAACTAATAAAATTATAAATAATTATTTTTTTATTACTTATGTTATAATTATGAAGAACTTTAATTCGTCCCCTTAGTTAAATGGATATAATAAATCCCTCCTAAGGATTAGTTGTGAGTTCGATTCTCGCAGGGGACGCCATTTTAAAATTTTAATTTATTTAATTTAGTAATTTAATTATAACTAAGAATAATTATTAAAATACCCTTCACTATAATTAACTAGAGAAGGGTATTAAACTTTATTGATCTTGTGGTATTAAATTTGGATTTACGGAATAAAAACTTTTGAATTTAGCTTTTTGATCAAATTCATAATTAGCTCCAAAGACTAGGGTATAAACTTTTGAGTCTAATTTTTCTTCTCCTTTATAAAGATCTATTTCTGGTAATATTCAAATCATCTATTTTAACACTAGATGATTTTTTATTATTAATTTGTGCAAGCAGAAAGAATTAAAAGGTGTATAGAAGAGGTTGAAAAAAACTTTATCCATTTTTTTAAGTATTGAAACGTCTGTCATCGTCAATGATTTCTTTACTTATATTTCAATTCGGTACGACGGATAATTGCATAAGAACCAGCTCCCAGAATTGCTATAAGTATAAACAGAGTGATTGCAGGAAATAAATAATTAATTGTTCCGTCTGCCATAAATCCCATAGCTTTCATTAAAAACTCTAAAATGTTATGGGTAGTTTCTCCTCTAAATACATATCTGAATAAAGAAACAATCAGTAAAATGATACCGCCAAATACGACCCCTAAGATCATAAACACATTTTTTCCTATCTTATTGATTATGAGAATAATCAAATATAACAGACAGCAGAATGTAACATAAAGCAGAAATAACCATAGCCAGTTCATAAATAGATTATCATATCCATAAATAATACCATAAAGGGTAGAATAGCTACTATTGAAATGATGTATCAAATTTCCTACTTTTGTATCAATCAATGCCATTGTTCCAGAAATAAAACAAAACATTGAAAGTGTAGCGATAAAGATATATTTACGGGTGAATCCATTCTGTATCAGCATTTTAAAATCATCTTTAAAACCTAAAACACCCAAGATACCAACATAAATTAACGTATTCATTTCCAAACAATTTGCTCCAGCATCTTTAAAAGTCCCCGTGACAAGCCCGATCATGATTGTGATAAAAGCTACAAGGGTATACTGGATTGCATAAAATATCCAGACATATTTAAAAGTTGTTGCGCATTCATATTGGATAATGGATTTCAAATTCTTCATAATCAGTTACCACCTTTCTCTGTCAGTTTGACAAATAATTTTTGTAAATTCATAGCTGAAAGTGATAGATTTCCATTCTTTGGAAGTGGTGTTTTTTCGCCCAGCACATAAGCTATTTTCATATTTCCCAATTCATCATAACCGATAACATTCTTGTCGGCGCAGTAGCTATCCACTTCGTTCGCCAAGCCAGATACACTATATCCAGTTTCTAACAATGAACCGACATTATCCTGTAACAAGACTTTTCCTTTATCAATCAAAATAACTTCTTCAATGATGTTTGCTACTTCTTCAATAAGGTGCGTCGCTATAATAATTGTTCGCTCATTGGTTTCATAATCCTTTAAAAGAAGCTCATAAAACAATTCTCTATGATTTGCGTCTAGTCCAAGAACAGGTTCATCAAAAATCACATATGGAACATTCAGTGATAAGGCAACTGTCAACTTAAAAATGGACTGATATCCTTTTGATAAAGCCTTAAATTTTCTGTTGGTAGCAAGATTGAATTTCTCTGCAATTTCAAAAGCCTTTGCCTTATCAAAATCATCATAGAAACGGTCAATCCATTTAAAAAGTTCCTTGACTTTTAAATTTTTGTCATATAAATCTGCCTCGCTCATGCAGAAAATCTTATCGTGAATTTTCATATTTTCCATAGCTGGAATATCATCAATCATAATTTCCCCGCTATCTGCAAAAATTCGATTTGCGATAATGTTAATCAGTGTAGATTTTCCTGCTCCGTTTCTCCCTAAAAATCCATAGATTTTTCCATACTCAAAAGAAAAGGAAACATTATCAAGAGCAGTAACATCTTTGTATTTTTTACTAACATTCTTAATTTGAATTGCGTTCATTTTCATAACCCCTTTCTATCAATGAAATGATTTCATTTTTCGTCATGTGCAATTTGTTCGCTTCTTCTATCAATGAAGCGATAAACTGGTCGTAAAATTGTCCTTGTCTTTTCTGGCGTATTTTTTCTACTGCACCTTCTTTAACGAACATTCCTAAACCTCTTTTCTTATAGATGATTTCCTCGTCTACAAGTAAATTCATTCCTTTTAAAACAGTGTGAGGATTGATATTCAACAAGGCAGATATTTCATTTGTTGAGGGGATTTTCGTTTCCTCTGGAAATATCCCTGTGAATATAGAGTCCTCTAGTTGTTCTGCAATTTGAATGAATATGGGCTTTTCTGTATTTGGATTTATATTCAAATATATCACCTCTTTTGTTAGTATGTTTGTTAGTCAAGTAACTAACTACTTTACATCTATAATATATTCGTTTTAAGGGGATCTGTCAATAGATTTTTGAAAAATAATGAAAAAAAGAGGGAGAGCATGTAAACCTTATGAGAAATGCACACCTTAATCCTTTTCCTATTATCTTCCAGTTGTTATCCTTATGAAGTGACTGATAATACTGTGAAATCAGTGTTGCTTTTGTCTGATTATCAGTGAATTTCACCGTAATGCTCATTTTCACATTATCGCCATCATCCGTGAATACAGGATTAACAAGCTTGGAATATAGATAGTCACCGTTTTTTAGTTCAAGGGCATTACCCTCTACATAATAGGTAAGCTCCTTGTCCGTTGCAGTGGGGTACAGTTTAAAGAATGTTTCCAGAAACGCCGTAGCGTCATTTACTGCATCAGCGTCCACAATGGACGGTCACGGTATAGGTTTCTAATACAACCTTGTCTGTTCACTTTCTTTTGTCTATTGATCTATTTCATAGACGACAGAAAAAGCGTCCCTTCCAGACTGTTCCACGTCCCAGATTAGTACGTCCGTGACCGAAGAGCTGGTCGGTATATCCGTTCTCACTGTATCAACATTAAGTTAAAAAAGCAATCAAATAAAATTAAAAGAACTGGAGAATATAATTTATAATAATGACTAATGATGTACTAAAGCAACTTAATTATTAAAAACTAAAATTAGTTTCTTCATATTTAAATTCATTAGTAAATGAATAATGAAATAGATGAAAAACAACTATATGTTATGAATAAAATGATAGGTAAGGAAGAAATAGTTAAAGAAGAGAATATAAAGTAGTAGCATTTCCTTTTCTAAGAAAAACTCATGATTATGATTATGATTATGATTTTAAGATAGATATGAAAGAATAAAAAATAAGATCCATTATTAAATCTTATTTTTTATAAAGAAACTACAAATATCGTATTTATAAGAAATCAATGTATATAAAAAAACACGTTTGGTAATAGCTATTGCATATACAGTAGCAAAGATGAAATAGTGTATATTTTATTAAATTTAATAAAATAATCAATACACAAGATAAACGATAAATTAAATCCTAAAAAACTTAAGAACACTTAATGGAATCAGATTGGATAAATTATTTTGACTTTTATATTAAAAAAGCAATTATTTAAAATTATGGACTAAAAGCTTATAAATAAATTAAATTTTAGCCTATATAATTTTATTAATAATAAAAGTACTTAAACACATTTAAAGTTGAATAAGTAGTTTTAAATATAAATCTTTAAGAAAGTTAAACACAACTTAAAAACTTTGAGCTAAAATATTTTATGCTATAATAAAATTGAAAAGTCATTAAATCATGGTTTAAATGGAGAATTTTTAGAATGATAAGACTAATCAAAAAAATTCTAACAAGTTTTGGTTTGTGTATAATGTTTTACAAACAGCTATTAACAAACAAACCTTGTATATGGGAATAATATAGGTATTTGCTAAATGAAACATATTAAGAAAGGTTATCTTTATATTCTTATCGGTCTTTTGTGTGCTAGTTTTATTATTGCAATCCAGACAGATGATCCTTGGGGTTTATTAAAACCGATTTATTACCTTATTTCATTAATGTTAATTGTTATTGGTTTTATGGAAATAATTTATGCAAAGAATATTAATAAAACTAAAGTAATTATAAATTTATTATTACTAATTGTAATTTATGGATTATTTATCTCTTTAGTAAATTATTATTTCAAAGGGATAATAAGCATAATAGTTGCTATTGTTTTATTTAAAATGATCTATCAGAAATATATTGTTAATGAATAAAATATTTTAAATACAATTTACCAATAAATCTCCTAATTTTTAGCTTCGTAAGATGAATTGGCAGGCATAATTTTATTTTAATGATAAAGTAAAAATATAAAATGAAATAGTGGCAGCCATAATAAATACTTACTGCAGTATCATTTGATATTAGTATGTAAATATAGAAAAAGATAAATAAAACATTTAATAGGATAGGAACTATCCGAATTTACGCTTGTGGACTTTGTGTAAGACGTTTTGATTTTTAGAAATAAAATGATAAATGCAGTAAAGGGTGAAGCAAGAAGCACCTACGCTTTAGCATAGAGGTAGTTCACTTATACTGCAATAATATCATCTAACTTAATATCATGAGCT
>JAEWGY010000097.1 GCA_023388035.1 Bacillota bacterium
GGAATTGCTAATTCGATCTTAGTTAAGGTTAATCAAATTGGTAGTTTAACTGAAACCTTCGATGCTATGGAACTTGCTAGATCGCATGGTTATACTACGGTAGTATCACACCGCTCTGGTGAAACTGAAGATACTACTATCGCAGACATTGCAGTTGCAGTAAATGCTGGTCAAATTAAGACTGGTTCAATGAGTAGAACTGATAGAATTGCTAAATATAATCAATTATTAAGAATTGAAGATGAATTAGCTGAAGTAGCTTTATTCCATGGTTTAGATGGATTCTACAATGTTGATTTTTCTAATAAATAATAATTAAATGATATCTTCTAAAGAGCCTAAGTAGGCTCTTTATTTTATGCTATACTATAAGTATGCTTAGTGTTAGTAAGAGTGCTATTAAGGAAATTGCTGAAAGTCTTAAGCAAGGAAAAATAATTGCTTTTCCTACGGATACAGTTTTTGGTATTGCTTGTATCTATAATGATTTTAAAGCGATTAAAAGAATTAAGGAAATAAAAAAACGTTCCTTAAATAAATCATTACCAATGATGTGTTCTAGTATTGAGATGCTATTACAATTTGCTGATGTTAGCAAGGATAATCTTAAAATAATAAAGACCTATCCTAAAGGAGCAATAACCTATATCTTAAAACTTAAAGAGGGAATTGATAAAAGAATTTGTGATAATAAAGACACTATCGCAATCAGGATCCCAGATGATGATTTTATCATTAAGCTAATTGATTATTTACAAGTACCTTTATTAGTGACTAGTGCTAACCGATCAAATGCAGAAAATCTTTGTAGATATGATGAAGTAGCTAAAGTATTTAAGGATGAGATAGATTTAATTGTTGAAGGTGATGCTAAGGCTTATTTAGCTTCAACTATCTATGATTGTATTAACAAAAAAGTAATAAGACAAGGAAGTATTTTTATAAAGGAGGAAGCTAATGGATAAAAGGTTAATTAATGCTTTAAATAAAGAAGAAGAGAGACAGAAACATAATATTGAACTAATCGCATCAGAAAATTATGTTTCTAGGGATGTATTAGCTTTAAGTGGTAGTATTTTTACTAATAAGTATGCTGAAGGATATCCTAAGAGTAGATATTATAATGGTTGTGATAATGTGGATACGGTTGAAGAAATAGCGATTGAATATCTCAAAAAGCTATTTAACTGTGAACATGCTAATGTTCAGCCTCATAGTGGTTCTAGCGCTAATATGGCTGTTTATATGGCGGTCTTAAAACCAGGAGATACCATCTTAGGTATGGATCTTAAAGCTGGTGGTCATTTAACTCACGGTTTTGAGAAATCTTTCTCAGGACAACTTTATAAATCATATAGCTACGGTCTAGATGAGAATGAATTACTAGATTATGATGAGATTAAAAGGATTGCGATAGAAGTTAAGCCTAAGTTAATCATTGCTGGAGCTAGTGCCTATGCTAGGGAAATTGATTTTAGCAAATTTAGAGAAATAGCAGATGAGGTAGGTGCTTATTTAATGGTTGATATGGCTCACATAGCTGGTTTAATCGCTGCTGGCTTACATCAAAATCCTTGTCCTTATGCTGATTTTGTCACAAGTACAACCCATAAAACCCTTAGAGGACCAAGAGGGGGAATTATCCTTTGTAAGAAGGAATATGCTAAAAAGATTGATTCAATCATCTTTCCTGGAATTCAAGGAGGTCCTTTAATGCACATCATCGCTGCTAAGGCACAGTGTTTTTATGAAGCCTTACAAGCTGATTTTAAGGATTATGCCTTACAAGTGATTAAGAATTGTAAAGTGATGGCTGAAGAATTTAAAAAGGCTGGATTAAGATTAGTAAGTGATGGTACCGATAATCATTTATTATTAATTGATTTAACTAGTTTTAATATCTCAGGTAAAGAAGCAGCTAATGTATTAGATGAAATATATATTACTTGTAATAAGAATGCGATTTTAAATGATCCTCGCTCACCATGGGTAACATCAGGGATTAGACTGGGATCTGCAGCGATGACCACAAGAGGATTTAAGGAGGCTGAATTTATTAAGACAGCAAATATTATTGTTAGATTACTCAAGGATCCTCATAATGAAGTATTAAAAGAAACATTAAGAAAAGAAGTTATTGAATTAACTAAACCATTTGATATTTATAGGTAAAATATGAAAGATATTATTTATGTAACTGGCCATCGCAATCCCGATACTGATTCAATTGTAGCAGCTATAGCTCAGGCTGAATTTTTAAAAAGACAAGGCTATCTAGCGGTAGCAGGTAGACTTGGTTCGGTGAGCTCGGAGACGGAATTTTTACTAGAACGCTTTGGTTTTAGTGATCCTATCCATATCTTCAGTGCTAAGGCTAACGTTGGAGATATTGATTTTGAAGTACCATCTTTAGCTAAGGGTGAGACAACCATTAAAGAAGCGATTGAAAAGGTCTTAACGGTTTCTAATAAATCAGTCTTTGTAGTTGATAAGAATAGACACTTAGAAGGAGTAGTATCCATTTCTGATCTAACTAGTTTTTGGACCATTGATGAGCAAACTACCACTAGGTTAATGTCTTCAGTACTGCTTGATAATATTATTAAAACCTTGGATGCTAATAGTATTCATTTAGCTAAGGAATTTAAGACTAATGGTAAAATACATTTCTTTCCTAATATTAATGGCAGTATTGACGGTATTAAAGGAGGCATTTGCATCGTTTCTAATGAACCATCAATTCAAAGAGCTTGTATTGATCAAAAAGTAGCTTTAATAATTATTGTAGGTGAAGATTGGGTTGATAATTTAACCCTTGATTTAGCAATCAAGAACAATATTAATATTATTCATACTAATCTTAATCCTTTATCTGTTTCAAAGTTAATTTATCAAGCGATTAGTATTAAATACATAATGAATACTAATTCAACATGTTTCCACACTAATGAAAGTGTTGATGATGCAATTAATCGTATTACTAAGACTAGATTTAGAGCCTATCCGGTTTTAGATGAAGAAAATAGAGTAGTAGGATCGATATCGCGTTATCACTTATTCAATGCCCCAAAAAGAAAATTTGTTTTAGTTGATCATAATGAGGCTAAACAGTCAGTTCCTGATATTGACGATGCTGAGATAATTGAGGTTATTGATCATCATCGTATTGGTGGATTTATGACTTTAGCACCAATTAAATTTCAAACGATGGTAGTTGGTGCTACTTGTACCATAATTGCTAAAAATTTCTTTGATCATAATTATGAATTAAGTAAGGAACTTGCAGGTTTATTATTAGGAGGTATTATTGCCGACACTCTTAATTTTAAATCACCTACTACAACTAAATTAGATGAGGAAATAGCTAATAAACTAGCTTTAATTAGTGGGGAAGATAGTGAAGAATTAGCAAAAGGTCTGATTGAAGCAAGACCGTCTATTTTAGATAAACGCTTTATTGAACTAGTATATGAAGACTTCAAAGAATTTAAAATTGAAGGATTAAAGGTTGGTATTGGTCAAACCCAATGTAAATCTTCTACTGAATTTTTCACTATCGAAGATAAGTTTGGTTCCTATCTTGAGGATATCGCAACCATGAATAAGTATGATATCATCATGGTATTATTCACTAAGCCTAGTGGTAGCGGCTCTTATTATTTAATTGCAGGACCTAAAAAGAATATAGTAATAAGTGAGTTTAAAGCTTTAGAAAGTGAGAAACAATTCCTTAAATCTTATATTTCACGTAAAAAACAAATTGTACCTGCTATTTCTGAATTTATTAGGGAGCATAAATAATGAAAAATACGAAGGAATTATTAGAGCATTGTGAGCAGGTGGCTATTTATAAAACTAGCTCTAGTTTTAAAAAAACGGCCATTCTAGCCTTCTTTGCTGGTTTATATATAGCATTAGGAGCTCTAGCATCCCTAATGCTTAGTGCTAGTTTTAAAGATAATTATTCACTTAGTAAATTATTATCTGCACTTATTTTCCCGGTTGGTTTAATGCTAGTTTTAATTGCTGGTGGTGAATTATTTACCGGTAATTGTTTAATTATTGAAGGTCTTTTTACTAAAAAAATTAGTTTTAAAAAATTCCTTAATAATCTTACAATTGTTTGGTTATTTAATTTCTTAGGAGCATTATTTATTGTCTTACTAGTTTTATATAGTCATCTTTATAATGATTTATTAAAAGATCATATAATTACTAATGCTTTAAATAAAACACATTACTCTTTTTTACAGATTATCCTTAAAGGTATCGGTTGTAATATCTTAGTTGCTGCAGCGGTATTTATTTCATATAGTACTAAGGATACATTAGGAAAACTATTTTGCTCTTTTTTTCCGATTATGTTATTTATCATCCTTGGTTTTGATCATTGCGTAGCGAATATGTTTTATTTACCCATGGCTTATTTTTTAGGTGGCGATTTAAATATTAGTGCTATTGTGATTAATATTATCGCCGCAACAATCGGTAATATGATAGGAGGATGTTTGGTTTTAGTTTATCTTTATCACCAAGCATATAAGAATAATGACAAAAATTTATTATAATGCACATATTATTGAAGATACTCATAAAGAGATCTTATGTGGTGCTATTATTGTTAAGGATGATATAATCCAAGGTTTACTGATCAATAATAATATAAGTAAATTTGAGGCTGAGAAAATTGATTTAGAAAAGAAGATGGTAATTCCTTCCTTTATTAGTGATCCTTCTCTAACAAGCATCAATAAGGAAATGAGCTTAGCTAGCTTGCTGGAATTAGTTAGGGATGATAAGATTTTAAATTTTAATCCCTTAGATTATGATCCTAAAGAGCTTGAATTTATTTTAAAAAGTATAGGTATTAAAAGGTTGCATATCAATAATGATCAATTAAATAATCTTAATTATTTAAAAGAGCATAATTTAATTGATAATATGGATATCTTAAGTTTAACCTCAGCTAATTATTTAAGAGCTAATAATCAAAAAAGCGGTATTTATAAAGGTTTAGAATTTAGTAAATTAAAAATATATGAATGATCAATTATTTAATCTAATAGTGTTTTTTATCTCATTTATTATAGCTATGTATGCTTTAAGTGCAATTAATTTTCGTAAGTTAATGCATCCTAATACGGAGCTTAAAGTGCAACTTTTATACTTTATCCTAGCAGCTATCTTAGCCTTATTATTCACTAAGGTACTACTATTATTAATGAAGGGAAGCATATGATTTTAAGTAAAAAAGATTTAGCAATTTATATGTTAATTGCTTTTAGTATTTGTCTTATCTTAGTACCTATCATTAAGCGTATAGGTCTTTTTATAGGTGCCTATGCTAAGGAGAATCATCGCACCGTACATAAGGGTAAAATTGTTAGAATTGGCGGACTAGCAATTTATTTATCCTTTGTGATCACTTTAGCGCTTGCGATTAAAGCTGATCGCAGTATTAATGCTATATTAATTGGTTCCTTAGTTATTTTTTTAACTGGTCTTTTAGATGATCTTTTTGATATCCCAGCTAAATTTAAATTACTAGGTCAAGCTCTAGCGGCCTTCATAACCTTAAGTCTAGCGCTTAGTAGTTTTACTAACTTTAGTTTTCTATCCTTTATTAATTATCCCATAATTGTAAATGCGATTGGCTTTATGATTTCCATGATTTGGCTAGTGGGTATCATGAATGCTATTAATTTGATTGATGGATTAGATGGCTTAGCCCTAGGTGTTAGTAATATCATTTTAATTAGCATTAGCATTCTAGCTTATTTTATCGGTCGTTATGATATTATTTTAATTGCAGGTATTTTAATTGCTGCAAATAGTGCAATGCTTATATTTAACTTTAACCCTGCTTCAATCTTTTTAGGTGATTGTGGTGCTTTATTTATCGGTTATATGATTGCTTCTTTAAGTCTAATCGGCTTTAAACAATCTACCTTAATCACCATCTTTTTACTGGTTTTAATTTTATTCATTCCCATAATTGATACAGCTACATCGATTATTAGAAGAAAATTAGCAGGCAAAAGAGTTAGTGAGGCTGATAAAAATCATTTACATCATATCCTAATGTTTAAAATTGGTCTTAATCATCGTAATACGGTAATATTAATTTATTTCATTGCGATTATCTTTGCCCTTGCAAGTATCTTTACTTATCAAAGACCTAAGTTAGGTTATTTCATAATATTAATCTTATTACTAGTTATGTGGCTCTTTATTGAGTTAACAGGAATGATTAATCCACGTTTTCATCCTATCATTGGTTTAATACGTAGGATATTCAAACATCCTAAGAAAAGCGAGAAGGCCTTTTTTGAAGCTAATCGGATTAGATCGGACTATAATTATGAATATGAAGACTTTTTTATGTATAAATTAAGTCTTGATAATAGTGTCTTTAATAATAAAGCAGTATTAAGTAAGTTAAGTAAATTTCTTAATAATTATGATGGTGAATTGTACTTAATAAATGATCCATTAAATTTAAAATTAGATTTAAATAGTTTAAAAGAATTAAAGAATTTAATTATTGTAGACTTAAAGGATTTAGATCCTATCATCCTTGATTGTTATAAAGAGTTAAAGGAAGAACAATATCTTTTTATGTATGGTAAAAGGTAGGATTAGACAAAAAAGACTTATTATAATATAATTTAGAGGATGAAAAAAATAGCTCAAATCATAATTATCTTAGCTTTAATTGTAATAAATAGTGCTTTTGCTGATTTTGATCCAAGTTTCTTTAAACTCAATAATCTAGCAAATAATACTAAAATATATAAAACCGATGAGGTTTATAGCTGCAACGATAGTTCGGTAAAATCATATATGGATTATCGCATGATTACACTTACAACCTCAAAACAATATCAATATATTAATAACTATATGAATGTAACTGATGAAGGTTTACTTATTGATGAAGATGGTTTTATCGGGGTTGCTTTAGGTTCTTATTATGGTGAAATTGGCTCACGTTATTATTTCACCCTTGATGATGGTAAGGTTTTACCCTTAATTAAAATTGAAGCCAAGGCTAATGTGGATACTGATGAATTAGGCTGTGCTCATAATAGTGATTCATCGGTAATTGAATTTGTGATTGACTATGATAAGGCAAGAAGTTATTTTGGTACTATTTCTAATTCATATATTCTAAATGGTAATTTTAATAACTATGAAGTGTTTAGAGGAAAGATTAAAAAAGTAGAAAAAGTACTAAATGAAAAACGCAAACAAATGGTAACCTTTGTTAGTGATAATAATATGCCAGTAATTGATGATAGTTTTAATAATTTAAGAGGCTACTAAACTACCTTAGGGTAGTTTTTTTAATCATTATGATAGAATGATTTATAAAATAAGTTTAAAATAGAAAAAGGAGGAAGCATGAAAGAAATAAAAGTAGAAGAGCTTAATTTTAATCCTTTTACTACTTTTGGTAATGAGTGGTTTTTGTTAAGTGCTGGAAAAAATGAAGAAAATTATAATACAATGACTGGTAGTTCAGCGCAGATAGGTTGTATCTGGCGACAAAATAATAAACAGATTCCTACTTGTATTGTCTACGCTAGAAAACAGCGATATACTAAAGAATTCTTAGATAATAATGATTATTTTAGCTTATCTTTCTTTACTGAATCAGAAAGGAAAAATCTTAATTATCTAGGGACAGTTAGTGGCAGGGATGAAGATAAGGTTAGTAAGGTTGGCTATAAACCTGACTTTATTAATGATACAGCGTATTTTGCGAATGCTAAGTTAGTTTTAATCTGTCGTAAACTTTATAGTGATGCAATTAAAAAGGATAAATTTATTGACAAGGAAATAGCACCTATGATTTATCCTAATGATGATTTCCATGATTTTTATATAGGTGAAATAGTTAAGATAATGGTGAGTGATGATGAGAGAAATTAAGATTGAAGATTTAAAATTTAATCCAATCACTGCCTTTCGTGATGATTGGGTTTTAGTTAGTGCAGGTAATAAAGACGCTTATAATACAATGACTATCTCTTGGGGACACTTAGGTTTATTATGGTCAAAAAGGCCTAAGAATCGCTATGTAGCATCATGCTATATTAGACCTCAAAGATATACTAAGGAATTTATGGATAAGGAAGATTATTTTACTTTATCATTCTTTGAGAAAAAGGATCATAAGGAATTAGCTTATCTAGGTTCGCACTCTGGCAGGGATGAAGATAAGGTCAGTAAGGTTGGTTATAAGGCTAGCTTTGAAAATAATTACACCTACTTTGACAATGCTAAAATGGTTATCTTCTGTCGTAAAATCTATAATGATCGTTTTAATCCAGAACTTGTTAAAGATCCAGCTATCTTTAGTGAAACTTATCCCTTAAAGGATTATCACTATTTATATATTGGTGAAATTGAAAAAGTTTATATCAGAGACTAAAATTATTGATACGAAACCCATTTCTTGGACATAGAAATGGGATTCGTATCACTTTTTATTTTAGCTAGTAATTATTTTATTTATTTAAATTAAGTTATAATATAAATATGAAATTAAAATTAGTTTTAATACTTATTATCTTATTTGTATTAAGCAGTAAAATAAATGCCAGCATCAGTGTTTATGATC
>JAEWGY010000023.1 GCA_023388035.1 Bacillota bacterium
TAGATGATCTTAGTGTAGTAACTTCTAATATCACCCTTTGGGATGATCAAAATGCTAAATTAATGGTAGTAGGACCTAATAGAATGGACTATGATCGTGTTATTTGGTTAATGAATTATATAGCTGATGAAATAAGAAACAGATATAGAAAGGAATAGGATGGCAAAAAAGAAAGAAGAAAAAGATCTTTTAGAGAAAATTAAGGAATTGGAAGAGGAAATTACAAAACTAAAAGAGAGTGAAAAGGAAGCTAAGGATAAATTACTACTTGCTTATGCAGATACGGAAAATCTTAAAAAGAGATTAAATAATGAAGCTGAACAGGTACGTAAATATCGTAGCTATGATTTCATTTTAAACATTTTACCGGTAATTGATAATTTAGAAAGAGTTAAATATGAAGGTGATGATGAAAATATGAAAAATTTCATTATCGGTATCAACATGATTAAAGAACAACTTCTAACGAGTCTTAAAGCTGAAGGGCTAAGCGAGATTGAAGCTCTGAATAAAACTTTTGATCCCTTTAAAATGCAAGCAATTGCACAGGAGGAGGGAGAAATGGAAAAGGATCTTGTTTTAGAGGTTATGCAAAAAGGTTATATGTATAAAGATCGCTTATTAAGAGCGGCAATGGTTAAAATTTCAAAATAGGAGGAATTAAAAATGAGTAAAATAATTGGAATCGATTTAGGTACAACCAATAGCTGTGTAGCAGTTATGGAAGGTAAAGATGTAAAGGTTATTACTAATCCTGAAGGTAATCGTACTACACCTTCAGTAGTAGGATTTAAAAATGGTGAAAGAACAGTTGGTGAGGCAGCTAAAAGACAAATAGTAACAAATCCTAATACAATTGCCTCAATTAAAAGATTAATGGGAACTAGTGAAAAAGTTAAGCTTGAAGGTAAGGAATATACACCACAAGAAATCTCAGCAATGATCTTACAACATCTTAAAGCTTATGCTGAAAGTTATTTAGGTGAAACAGTAAATAGAGCTGTTATTACTGTACCAGCATACTTTAATGATGCTCAAAGACAGGCTACTAAAGATGCTGGTAAGATCGCAGGACTTGAGGTTGAACGTATCATCAATGAACCGACAGCTGCAGCCTTAGCTTTTGGTATTGATAAAACTGATAAAGAACAAAAAGTATTAGTATTTGACTTAGGTGGTGGTACCTTTGACGTTTCTATCTTAGAATTAGCTGATGGTACCTTTGAGGTTTTATCTACTGCT
This sequence comes from Bacillota bacterium, assembly GCA_023388035.1. GTDB lineage: Bacteria > Bacillota_I > Bacilli_A > Erysipelotrichales > Erysipelotrichaceae > RGIG5681. The sequence goes on from JAEWGY010000023.1 coordinate 1,243, forward strand.
GGTGATAATAAGCTTGGTGGTGATGATTTTGATGAAGTTATTTTAAACCATATTGCTGATGACTTTAAAGCAAGTAATGGTATTGATCTTAGAAATGATCAAATGGCTTTATCAAGACTTAAAGAAGCAGCTGAAAAAGCTAAGAAAGAATTATCTTCTTCATTACAAGCACAAATTTCATTACCATTCATTTCAGCTAATGCTCAAGGGCCATTACATTATGATGCTACTTTAACTAGAGCGGAATTTGATAAGATGACTAGACACTTAGTTGATCGTTGTTTAATTCCAGTTAAACAAGCTCTTAAAGATAGTAATTTAAGTGCTAGTGATATCGATCAAGTATTACTAGTAGGTGGTTCAACTAGAATTATCGCTGTTCAAGAATTAGTTAAACGTGAATTAGGTAAAGAACCAAATAAATCAGTTAACCCAGATGAAGTTGTAGCGATGGGTGCTGCTATTCAAGGTGGTGTTATTTCTGGTGATGTTAAGGATGTTGTTTTACTTGATGTTACACCTTTAAGTCTTGGTATTGAAACCCTAGGTGGTGTATGTACTGTTTTAATACCACGTAATACAACTATTCCGACTTCTAAGTCACAAATTTTCTCTACTGCTAGTGATAATCAAACTGCAGTTACTATCCATGTATTACAAGGTGAAAGACCAATGGCTATGGACAATAAAACCTTAGGTCAATTTAATCTTGAAGGTATTCCAGCTGCTCGTAAGGGAGTACCACAAATTGAAGTTAAATTTGATATTGACGCAAATGGTATCGTTCATGTTTCAGCTATTGATAAAGCTACTAATAAGAGTCAATCAATTACGATCTCAGGATCAAGTGGTCTAAGTGATGCTGAAATTGATAAAATGATAAGAGAAGCAGAAGAAAATAAGGCTAATGACTTAAAACGTAAGGAAGAAATAGAACTTAAAAATAAAGCTTTATCGTTAATTGATCAAATCGATACTAGTTTAAATGATGAAAAAGCTAATATTGATGCGAATCAAAAAGAGGAAGTTAAGAAATTAAGAGATGAGTTACAAAAAGCAGTTGATGAGAATAATTATGAATTATTAAAAGAAAAGATTGAATTATTAGAGAAGGCTGCTCATCAAATGGCTAGTGAAATGTATAAGAATAATGAAGCTAATCCAAATCCTGAAAATAATCCTACTGAAGAAAATGTAGTTGATGCTGATTTTACTGAAAAGAAATAATGAAAAGAGATTATTATGAAATTTTAGGAGTTGACAAGTCTGCGAGTAGTGCTGATATTAAAAGAGCCTTCCGCAGGCTTGCCAAACAATATCATCCTGATGTTAGTAAAGAAAAGGATGCTGAAAGTAAATTCAAAGAAATTAATGAAGCTTATGAAGTTTTAAGTGATGAGAATAAAAGAAAGGCATATGATCGTTTCGGACATCAAGGAGTAGATGGTAATTTCCAAGGGTTTAATGGTTTTGAAGGCTTCAGTGGTTTTAATGGCTTTGGTGGCTTTGAAGATTTCTTTAGCGGTTTTAGTGGCTTTAATACTTCAAGATCAAATCCTAATGGACCAATTAAGGGTGAAAGTCTTATTTACAATCTTAATATAAGTTTTATGGAAGCTGTTAAAGGATGTAATAAGGTAATTAAACTTAATGTTGAGGAAGTTTGTGAGCATTGTAAAGGAAATGGCTCTAAAGATGGTAATAGTTTTACGACCTGCCCTGATTGTAAAGGTACAGGTAAAGTTTATACTAGTTTAGGTGGTTTTTTCAACATGCAAACAACCTGTTCTAGATGTAATGGAACAGGTAAGATCATTAAGGAAAAATGTCCACATTGTAATGGTTTAGGTTATCATCTTAAAACTAAAGAAATTGATGTTAAAATACCTGAGGGTATTAATGATGGTGAGCGCATTGTTTTAAGAGGTTTAGGTAAACGTGGTATTAATGGTGGACCTAATGGCGATGTTTATATCCAAATCAATGTTGGAGCTCATGATATTTTTGAACGTATCAATGATGATATTATCATGGAACTACCAATTTCTGCTATTGAAGCAACCCTAGGTACTAAAGTTAGCATCCCTACAGTTAGTGGTGAAATCGAATTAGATATTCCTTCAGGAAGTCAACATGGTACTAAATTAAGATTAAAAAATAAAGGTGTTAAAAATGTAAGATACAATTCCTATGGTGATCAATATGTAGTAGTTAAAATTATTATCCCTAAAAAGATCAGCAAGGAAGAGAAAAAATTATATGATGAATTACTTAAATTAAAAAATCATAGTCCTAATTTCTTTGAACGCCTTAAGAATATTTTTAAGTAGAGCTAAGCTCTACTTTAAAAAACAGTTATTTTAGCACTTTATATATTTAAGTGCTAAAGGAGGTAAAATGAATCAATTTACTGATAAATTAATAAAACATTTAAACGAAGCTGCACAAAAGGCTTTAGAAAATGAAACTTCACTATTAAGTACAGCATTTATTTTAAGAGTAATCATCAAGGATGAAGATAATAAAAAATTAATTAATTTGGATAAAGCTTTAGAACTAATAGATAAAGAAATAGATAAATCAGTTAAAAGCAGTGGTGAGTTAATCCTTGATAGTTATGTTCAAAAGGCAATTAAGGATGCGGATAAATTAAAAGATGAATTTAAAGATAAATACATAGCTAGTGATACTTTTTTAATCAGTTTATTATTTAATAATAGTAATATTTCCAATACAATTATTAATAATTTTAGACTTGATAAGCAGGATTTAATTAGTAAATTAAAAAAGATAAGAGGTGGTAGAATGAATATTAATCAAAATGATGAGAATAATTTAAATGCCTTAGAAAAATACGCACGTAATTTAGTTAAGGATGTAATGAACAATAAGATCGATCCAGTAATTGGTCGTGATAATGAGATTAGAAGACTGATTGAAGTATTAAGTCGCAAAACAAAGAATAATCCGGTTTTAATCGGCGAAGCTGGAGTAGGTAAGACAGCCATTGTTGAAGGTTTAGCACATCGTATCTTCAATAAAGATGTACCAATTAATTTATTGGATACTGAAATATATGAAGTAGATATGGGTGCTTTAATTGCCGGAGCTAAATATCAAGGTGAATTCGAAGAAAGATTAAAAGCTTTACTTAAGCAGGCTACCGAGTCAGAAGGGAAAATTATTTTATTTATAGATGAAATTCATAATTTAGTTGGTGCTGGTA
>JAEWGY010000056.1 GCA_023388035.1 Bacillota bacterium
AAGAATACTGGGAAGATGGTACTATTCCATGGTTTAGGATGGAAGATATAAGAAAAAATGGAAATATATTATCCCAATCAATTCAATATGTAAATGAAAAAGCTGTAAAGGGAGAACTATTTCCAGAAAATTCTATTATTGTAGCAACAACTGCAACAATAGGTGAACATGCGCTTATAACAGTGCCTTCATTAGCTAATCAAAGATTTACTTATCTGATGTTAAAGGAAGAATACAAAGAAAGATTTTTACCAAAGTTTTTATACTATTATTGTTATAAGTTAGATGAGTATTGTTTAAATAATTTAAATGTATCTAATTTTGCATCAGTTGACATGAAGAAATTTTCTAAATTTAAATTTCCCCTCCCACCACTTCCAGTACAAGAGTATATAGTAAATATCCTAGATAGATTTGACATGCTATGTAATGACTTAACTAAAGGATTACCTTCTGAAATAGATGCTAGGACTAAACAATATGAATATTATAGAGATAGATTGCTTGAATTTAAAGAAAAGATATTCTAATGAATATCTTTTATTTTGTTTATAGGTTTTAAGGAAGAATGACTAATTAAATTATAAAATTAAAATACTGAATAAATAAATTGTAAGTATGAATAATAAAAATCGTTTAATTTGAATTATTTGTTTATCGGTCATTTTCTCTCTCCTAAAATAAATATTGCGACATTCTTCCTTAAGTTAATTTTATTATAATATAAAATTTAACCGTTTACAATTTAAATGATTGTCTTAATTAGATTAAGAGTATTATTCGCACTTATCTGACTTGCCTTAGTTAGGAATTCATCAAAACTTAATTCATTATGTTCATCATAAATATTATCAGAAATTGATCTTATGATAAGCCATTCAATTTTAAAGAAATCACAGACCCTAGCTATAGCACTAGCTTCCATATCACAGCTAATAGCACTTGGGAAAAATTGCTTAATTTCGACTAGCTCTTCCTTTTTATGGATAAAACTATCTCCAGATACCATATCGCCATAAATAGCATTAGGTATTATTGATCTAGCCTTAGTAAGTAAATAAGGACTTGCGCTAAAACTAATTCTTTCATTATTAAAAGATCTTTCCCAATTAGGTATTTTAAAATCATGATAAGCTACTCTTCTAGCAATAACAACTTCACCCTGCTTAATATCTTCCTTTAAACTACCAGCTGATCCAATATTAAGTACATAATCAAAATCAAATTTGGCAATAAAATAACTAGTATTTAATGCAGCATTAACCTTACCAATACCTGATTTTATTAGTATGCATTCTTTATTATAATAATTAAACTGATAATACTTAATAGTATTTAATTCTTTTTCCTCATATTTAACTAGGTCTAATAAAGTCTTAATTTCCTCATCCATAGCTGCAATAATAAGAATGCGATTTGATCTAGGAAATGTTTTTAGATAGTTTTCATAATTTTTAAGACGATTAGTTTCATCACGATGATTATTATAATCTTCAGTCTCCTTTTTACATTGGATGAAAGCTTTATTAAGATCTTTGAAGGCTAATTCATAATTGTGCTTACAAAGATAGCGTCTTCCTTCTTCATTTTTATCCGCAAGATAAATAATCTTAGCTAAGAGTGAATCATCACTACCATCACTATGAGCTTTAATAGCATTTAAGATATCATTATTTAATTTGGTATTTTCTTTTAAATAATAATAAGCAGTATAAGGATGTAAGATTTCGATGGCTGCCTTTTTATCATATTCCTTATCTTTTAAATAATTTAATGTATCTTCATCACTCCATTCTTTAGTGATATCATGAAGCATTCCTGCAAGATAAGCATAATTAGGATTGTAATTATGTTTTAAGGCTAATTTATAAGCTAAGAGAGCGACTCTTTTACTATGCTCATAGCGATAAGTTGATAGTATCTTACTAACCTCATCATCGATAAAATGAGGATCATGATTAATTATTTCGTCTAAGTTAGAACTATTTAATTTAGTTAATAAATTCATAATTTTAATTTATTTTCCTTACTTCTTTTATATAGCACAAAGGTTCTACCGATTTTATGCACTAAATTAGAATTAGTATAAGAAATGCAATAATCAATAGCTTCCTCTAAGCTTACTTTACAACTTTTTAAAATACTTACCTTCACTAATTCCTGAGCTTTTAGATTATCTTCTAAAGTATTTATTATATTATAATCTAAACCATCTTTCCCGATAATTACAAAGGGTCTTAAGGAATTAGCAAGCTTGCGTAATTTTGTTTTATCTTTATTATTAAGTTTCATGATAACCTTTCTACTTGGATATTTTTATTAATATTTATCTTAATTTTAGCCTTACCGATGATTTCAATTATACCAAGACCATTTATTCCTAGCGTAATATTATGCTTACTAATGAATTCAACTTCTTTTAAGTCAAAAGGCAGGGCTATTTCTTTTTTAGTGAAATGATTAAGATAATAATGTTCTTTATTTTTTATAGCAGTTCGATGAATGTTTAAATGATTTGAAAGCCATAATTTAAGACTAGCTTTAGAACTATTAATTTCAATCATAACTAAGCCTTCAATACAGTATAATTGATTACTATAAAGCTGATATATTAATGGTTTTAGGGTATTTTGGATACTAACCTTTTTAATGCTTTTTGGTGTTAAATAATTTAAAAGATCATGCTTATTAATAAAACCAGGACAATCAATGAAGCGATAATCATTGTGCTTTATTTCATTAAAGTCAACACTAGTATTTAAATAATAAGAAGTAGTTAATAATTCCTTTTCAATTAAAGAATTAATGATGGTCGATTTACCCGCATTAGAATAGCCGATAAATAAGAAATCTTTAAGCTCATATTCACTAGCTATTTCAAAGAATAATTCCTTAAAATTAGGATCTTTTTTTCTAGTTGAGATGACTTCTAAGCTACTTACCTTCTTAAATTTATGATTGATGAAATTATAGGCCTTAAGTAAGTATTTATCAATATTTAAATTATGTGGTAACAAATCAATTTTAGATAAAATGACAATGAGCTTTTTATCTGTTAATAAACTAATTATTTCATCACTGATATTAAGTTCATAGAAAAGACAATCAACAATATAAACAATACAACCGTTGAATTCCTTAATTTTATTTCTTACTAAATCATCCTCAAGTTTTATTACTAAATTCTCATTATAATGCCTCAGTCTAAAACAACGTTTACAATAATCTTTAGTTATATCTATAACATAACCTAATTCCTCAGGTCTTTCGTTTTGTAATAAAACACCACAGCCTTTACATTTTTTGATACTCATAATTTCTTTTTATATAATTCTCTATCCTTCTATTTAATTTAGTATAAATTAGATCTTTAACACTTAATGGATCCACTAAAAGAAAATCATAATTTAATCTTTTAGCTAAAAGAGCATCCGTAAATAATTGATCACCAATATATAAAATTTCTTTTATGGAATACTTATTTATAACTTTTTTTAAATAATAATACATTCTTTTACTAGGTTTTAAGGCAAAGCCTAAATAATGATAATAAGAACTCTTAGGAATTTGTTTGAGATTATTGGATACGATAATTATTTCTATACCTAATTCATTAACCTTTTGAATAAATTCTAAAGCTCTATCATCTAAAGCCTGTTTTTTTGCATCTATTAAGGTGTTATCTAAATCAATGATTAATAATTTATATTTCTTTAATTTAATTAATTCAATTTCAAAGATTGACTTATAATAATATTTAATTCTAAAATAATTCATCTAACAAACTAATAGCTTCAGGAATACTTTTTTCATCACTATTTGTAATAACAATCTTCTCTAATTCCTTAAGTGTTTCAAGAATGAAATAATTACTATCATAATTCGTTTTACCATAGCCCTTATCAGTCCCTAATAAAGCAATATCACTAACACTTAAATTAGTTAGTTCATCTTTACTAATGATCTTTAAAAAATCATAATCATCTAAGATAAAAGCCTTTTTAACCTCATCTAATTTAGTTTTTTGTTTTTTAGTTAAGGATTCACCCTTTCTTGCTCGTGAGGTCTTTTTAAGATCACTAATTTTAATTTTTTTAGCTCCTCCTTTTACATTAAAAAGAACTAAAAACTTTGTTTTATCTACATTATTAATGATGCATAATTCCTTAGCCCAATTATCAGGACTAGCCTTAATACCGATTAGGCCACTAGTCTTAGTCTTAGAAGTACTAATACTACTTAAGGGGTAGTAATTGTATGAGGCATTTTCATTTATTATAAGCACTTCATCATGAGGATCATAGGATTCGCTAATAGCTACTAAGCGATCATCTTCACTTTTGAATTTCATTAGTTGATAAAGTTTGCTTGTTCGTGATACTTCTAAATCTTTAATTGCAGTAAGCTTTAAATAACCCATCTTAGTAAGTGAAACAATTCTTAAATCAGAATTAAAATCCTTAATGATATAAGCTTTAATGATTTTTTGTTTTTCATCACTCTTTAAATAAGTATTAAAATGTTTACCAATATCCATCCACTTTGAATACTCTAATTCGTATATTGGAATTACGCCATAATTACCTAAATCGGTAAAGAATAAAAGGTAATTTAGATTATCAACTTTTTCAATGTGTAAAATTTTATCATTCTCTTTAAACTTACCAATGTTCTCAAAAGCACTATAAGATTTAAGTGTTGCTTTTTTAAGATAACCATCTTTAGAAATAGAAATTACAACCGTTTCTTTAGTAATTAAATCTTCCTTTGCGATATTAATTGTTTCAATTTCTTTTTCAATCAAAGTTAAACGCTTTTTAGCATAATTTTCCTTTACTTCCTTAAGTTCATTAATAATCGTATTATTTAAAATTACCTGATTCTCAATAATTTGTTTGAGTTCTAAAAGTTTAGTATTTAAGGAAGCCATCTCTAATCTAAACTCTTTAATATCGGTATTAGTTAAACGATATAAACGTAAATTAACAATTGTTTCTGCTTGAATCTGCGTAAAATTATAATTTTCAATTAATTTATTAATCGCATCTGTCTTATTATTAGAAGCTTTAATTAAATCAATAATTTCATCAATTATACTTACTGCATATATTAAACCTTCAAGGATATGTAATCTTTCTTCATATTTCTTTTTAAGAAAATTAGAACGATTTAAAACCACTTCTTTTTTATGTCTTAAAAAGGCGCTGATAATTTCTTTTAAACTTAGTAATTTAGGTTTATCATCAACTATCGCAACCATATTGAAATTATAATAGATTTGTAAATCAGTATTCTTATATAGGTACTTTAAGATAAAATCAACATTACTACCCTTTTTAAGATCAATAACAATCCTAAGTCCTGATCGATCCGATTCATCTCTAACATCACTTATACCATCAATTTCCTTATTAATTCTTATCTCATCAATTTTACTTACTAAGTTTGACTTGACAACTTCATAAGGAATTTCAGTTATAATTATTTGATTCTTCTTTTGATCGAAATGGTGTCTTCCTCTAATGACAACGCGACCCTTACCAGTTTCATAAGCTTTCTTAATTTCATTTTCACCCTGAATAATAGCTCCGGTTGGAAAGTCAGGACCCTTAATAAAGCTCATTAAATCCTGATTATCAGCATCGGGATTATTTAAAAAATAGATACAGGCATCAATTATTTCCGCTAAATTATGGGGTGGTATTTCCGTAGCATAACCAGCTGCAATACCAGTTGAACCATTTAGTAATAACAAAGGTAATTTAGCAGGTAAAACAGTTGGTTCTAATAAGGTATCATCAAAATTATAAGCCCATTTAACACTATCATATTCAATATCATCTAATAAATTTGTAGCAAATTTAGAAAGTCTTGCTTCAGTATAACGCATAGCAGCTGCTGGATCGTTATCAATTGATCCATTATTACCCTGCATATCAATTAATACCTCATTAAGTTTCCATGATTGTGACATTCTAACCATGGCTTCATAGACGGAATAATCACCATGAGGATGAAAATTACCGATGATTAAACCAACACTTTTAGCTGATTTACGATAGGCATTTTTATGATTATTACCATCGTAATACATCGCATAAATGATTCTTCTTTGAACTGGTTTAAGACCATCTCTAGCATCAGGTAATGCTCTATCTTGAATAATATACTTAGAATATCTCGCGAAACGATCTTTAAAAATCGTTTGTAAATTTTCGTTAATATTTAAATTTTCCATACTCACCTATAATCATCAACTAAGCTAAATTTAACATTTTCTTCAATCCACTCTCTTCTAAGCTCAGCCTTATCACCCATGATAATTGTTATTTCTTTTTCTAAATCTTTAAGATCTTCAATTGATACCTTAATTAAAGATCTAGTTTTAGGATCCATTGTGGTTTCCCAAAGTTGGTCAGCGTTCATTTCCCCTAAACCCTTATAGCGTTGAATTTCACATTTACCTATTTTTGCTTTAAGCTCATTTAACTCCACTTCATCAAAGGCATAATATAGTTCCTTATTTTTACTTAATTTAAATAGTGGTGGTCTTGCGATATAAATATATCCTTTTTCAATGAGTTTTCGCATATAGGTAAAAAAGAAAGTTAGTAAAAGAATCTGAATATGTGCACCATCAGTATCAGCATCAGTCATGATAATAATTTTATTATAGTTAATATCCTCTAAATTAAAATCGCTTCCAATACTACAGCCAATAGCATGAATTAATGTATTTAACTCTTCATTTTTTTCAATATCGCTAAGTTTAGCTTTCATGGAATTAATCACCTTACCTCTAAGAGGTAGGATTGCTTGGAATTTAGAATCTCTACCTTGCTTAGCACTACCACCAGCTGAATCACCCTCAACTAAAAAGAGTTCTAATTTTTTAGGATCCTTTAGCTGTGCTTTAGCAAGTTTACCACTTAAGATCTTATCTGATTTATTATTCTTCTTTTTAGCCTTACGTGATTCTTCCCTTGCCTTTCTAGCTGCCATTCTAGCATCATAGGCTTCCTTTACTTTATGATAAAGTCTTAAAGCAAAATCAGGATGTTCATTAAGATAGAATAGAAATTGATTCGCAATTAAATTATCAACGATATTTTTAACTATCGGTGTTCCTAAACGGGACTTAGTTTGACCTTCAAATTGTAGTAAGTATTCTGGAATATTCACAGCGATTACTAAACTTAATCCTTCTCGGATATCACTACCTTCAAAATTGATTTTTTCCTTAATATTGCTGTTACTTTTAATATAATCATTAAAAGCTTTATTTAAACCGGATTTAAGACCACTTTCATGAGTACCACCATCCTTAGTTCTAACCATATTAACAAAACTATAAAGCTCTTCATGATAGCCCTCACTATATTGCATAGCAATCGCAACCTTAATATCATCTTTAGTGCTTTTAAAATCAATTATATTACCAATCTTTTTTTTATCCTCACAAAGATAAGCTACAAAATCATTAATACCATTATCATATTTAAATACTTCACTTTTAGAATTACGATGATCAATAACTTCCATCGTAATACCACTTAAAAGAAAAGCTTTTTCTCTGGCTTTATCAACTATTGTCTGAAAATTAAAATTAATATCACTAAATAAAGTATCATCAGGATAAAAAGTAACTTCTGATCCTTGTTTATTAGTTTTACCTAATACCTTAAGACCACTTGATATACTACCGCCATCTGAAAATTCCATAGCATAAGCTGTTTTATCACGATAAACTTTAACAACCACCTTTTTACTTAAGGCATTAACTACGCTAGCACCAACGCCATGCAGCCCACCAGCTGTTTTATAACCAGCCTTATCAGAAAATTTACCTCCAGCATGTAAGACAGTAAAGATGATTTCAAGTGCTGATTTACCTGATTCATGATGATCAACTGGCATCCCCCTGCCTTTATCACTTACTGTAATTGAATGATCCTTATTTATTTCAATGGTAATTTTATCACCATAACCATTTATCGCCTCATCAATAGCATTATCAACTATTTCAAAAACCATATGATGAAGACCTTTAGAATCTAAAGAACCAATATACATCCCAGGTCTTTTTCTAACCGCCTTAAGGCCCTCTAAAATCTCAATAGAACTTGCATCGTATTTTTTATTAATCATACCTTAAATTATAACAAAAAGCATTAATTTAAAAAAGCTTAAAAATATTATATAATAATTTATAAGAGGAGGTGCTATGGATTATATTTATTTCATCTTAGCTTTAGTTATTGGTTATTTCATTGGTTCCTTTAATCTTTCATACTTTATTGCCAAGAATTTTTATAAAATTGATTTACGTACTAAAGGTAGTGGTAATTTAGGTGGTACTAATGCTGGTCGTGTATTAGGTAAAAAAGTTGCACTTATCGTAATTATCTATGATATCTTAAAATGCTTACTACCGATGATTTTAATTGCTAAATTAAGTACTCATGCGGCTTATTTTATGGGTTTTGCGGTAATCATTGGACACTGCTTCCCTTATCATCTAGGATTTAAAGGTGGCAAGGGCTTTGCTTCCTTTATCGGTTATTTAATAAGCTTAGGTTTTGTTAGTGATTTAGGTGTTGAATTTACCTTCATCATTCCTTTATGTACCTTTTTATTTGTTTTAGGTTTAAGTAAAATAGTTTCTTTATCTAGCATACTTGCATCCTTAGCTTCTTTAATAACAATCTTTATTTTGTCAGAACATAGTGATCTTAAGATTTTTACCATCTTTATTGTTATTACCATTATTCTTAAGCACTTTAGTAATATTTTAAGAATTATTAAGCGCAAAGAAAATAAAATTAGTTGGTTATTCTAAAAATGACACTTCATTTGAAGTGTCATTTATTTTTGAAATCTAATTTCCTGCTTTTTAAAACTGATACTCGCCTTTAAACCTAAAGGTATGATGCATCTAGGAGTTGCATGACCGATATTAATATTAGCTAAGATATTTAATTTATCATTATGAATTTCTTTTAGAAGTATCTCATGATATTCCTTAACAAAAATCTCATCCACAGGTTTTGCGAAAAGTAAACCTTTTATGACCTTAAATAAACCATAGTCCCTTAATTTAATTATCATTTTTCGAAAATCTTCTGGTTTGGTTTTGGATTCACTTGTTTCTAATAATAGGATTTTATCCTGCCACTCATCAAGACTTGGAAATAGTTTATATTTATTACAAATCGTAAATTTTTCATTATCTTCCCTATCATCAATCATACCATAGATACTCTCAAGACAACCACCTAGAATGATACCCTCAAATTCACCATCACCTTGTAAGAGTGTAAAACCTTGATTAATTTCCTTAGGCATATCTATACCGATAGCCTTAGGACTAAAATCTTTACGCTCATGATACCAATACTTACTTGGTTTTACCACTTCGATATGTTTATTTTTAATTAGCTCTAAAAAGTATTCCTTACTATATGTAAGCATATTGCTTGCTAATTCACAAATATCAGGTAAAAAAGCTTGACCATAGAAAGTATTTAAACCTAATTTAGATAACATAAAATGATTTACAGTTGTATCAGAAAAACCTAAAAAGACTTTTTTCTTAATAACCTTTTTTAATTCATCATTTTCAAATAAATAAGGTGCTAAACGATAAGTATCATTACCACCAATCGCACATAATATCATATCGATACTATCATCTTTAAAAGCTTCTATTAAATCTAAAGCTCTAGCCTTAGGGTTTTCCTTAAGATATTTCATACCTTTTAAGGCATTACTTAAAAAGACAACCTCAATATTTAATTCCTTTAATCTTTTAAGTCCAATATCTAATTCATGTTTAATAAAATCTTCACCCATGACGCCACTAGATAAACTTACAATACCAATTTTCTTTATCATAAATACCTCTAATTTAATTATAACTAAAAATATAAGAAAAAGAAGAATTAATCCTTTTTCTTTAAAATATTTTTCGCAAGTTCATCAACCATTTCATTATATTTAATACCACTATGAGATTTAGTATGATAAAAATTAATTTTAATCATCTTTAAGGCCTTAGTGATAAATGACTTATAAGCTATGCTTAATTCACTTCTTGCTTCCCATAACTGATTAGCCCAAGCTTCAATTCCTAGATAATCATAGAAAATAGTAATTTGCTTAAGCTTTAATTTGATTGCTAGAGATAGTACTTTAGTTAATGCAAAAATCTCACCTGCAACATTGCGATAATTAGCATATTTTGGATCACCGATAAAACTATCCTGATAATTTTTAGTTTTACTAAAAAGGATATAGGCACTTGCATAGTTATTAGTATTAACATCATAGCTACCATCAATAAAAGCAATACCCTCATCGCTCTCAAGCTTATTAATTAAATCATCAATCTGATCATTAGTAATGCTATCATTAAGTGCTACATTAAGATAAGCTATAGCTTCATTTTCATCCTTAAATGATTTATATATAGCTCCCTTATAATTTTTAATAGCTAACTGACATTCTTCCCAGCTAGTGAAAATACCTGTTTTAAAACCCTTTTTAACTGCGTAAAATTTAGCCATTAAGAAAGTTTTGATCTAACTAACATCGCGGCTCCAATTACGCCAGGTTCTTTAATTGATGCTGGTTTAATACTAATACTGCGCATTCCTTCGTGAACATAAGATCTTAATTTATTTTCTAAGGAATCAAAGTAATAATCCTTCGCCTTACTAACGCCGCCACCAATAACAAAGACATCAGGATCAATAACATGAGCAATATTAGCCATTGCTACTGCAAGATCATCAACCATTTCTTCAACTACGGTTTTAGCTATCGAATCATTATTTTGATAATTATCAAATAAATCCTTAGCAGTCCAATCTAAATTGTATTTAGCCTTAAGTTTTCTATTGAGCGCTAAACCACTAGCTATATTCTCTAAAGCACCTTTATTTAAAGCATTATGAGTAGTACCATTACGATCAATAATCATATTACCAATCTCACCGGCATAACCATTTTTACCTGCAATTAATTTACCATCAATAACGAGTGCTCCACCAATACCAGTTGAATGTGTTAGATAGTAAACAATCTTAGATCCCTTTCCTGCTCCAGCATAACTTTCAGCAAGACCAGCGCAGTTAGCATCATTTTCAACAAAACAAGGTAAATTAAACTCTTCCCTTAAATATTTTCCTAAAGGGAAATTCTTAAAACCAACTAAATTAGTTGACATCATCATTGTGTCATCAACTATTGGCCCAGGTGCACCGATACCAATACCTAAAGCCTTATCATAATCTTTAAGACTTTTAATTAAATTAATAATACTTTCTAAAACATGCTCCCTACCTTTTAAAGCTTCAGTAGGACATGAATTAATTTCAATTAAACTACCATCTTCTAATACTTTGGCAGCACGAATATTAGTGCCACCTAAATCAATACCGATATAAAATTTCATATTTCTCCTAAAGACTTATTTTAAGTCTATTTAATGTTAATTTTGCAATAAAAGCTGTTAAGATACCTGTTACAATAGATGAAATTAGTAATAGTGGAATAATTGATGCGATCAGAACCTGATTATAAACTAGGACAACTACTATAACTTGACCAACACTATGAGCGATAGCTGAGATAATACTGGTAAATAATAAACTGGATTTTAGCTGGAATAAAATAATTATAGCAATTGTTGATAATATTACACCACCAAAGGAAATCCAGAAAACTAAAGCAAAGATCGTTCCTCTTAAAAGATTAGCAATAATAACCCTTAAAGCATTTATTAAAACCATATCCTTCTTACCAACAAAATAAATAGCAACCAAGGAAACAATATTAGCTAAGCCAAAACGGATGCCAAATTGAACAGGTGGTATAAAAAAGCTTTCAAAAAGATTAATAACAACCGCTAAGGCACTAAGCACTGCAATGATAGTATATCTTTTAATTTCCTTATTCACTGTGAAAGCTCCAAGTAAACTTCTAAATTATTAGGGATGCAAATGATTCGATCAATACCGATGGTGTCATGACTAATAAAACCCGTTTTCTCACAAATTTTATTAGGACATTCCACATTTATAGCACGAACCTTAGCATTTATTATTTCAATATTAAATTTACCATAATCACCTTCTAAGGTGTAGTAAGCATCTTTATTTAAGGGTTCTCTTAATAAGATTTCACCACTTACAAGATTTCTAACCACTACCATATCAGCATTTTTATTAAGCCATTTTATAATGATAAAGCTACTTAAGGCTAAGACTAAAATAATACTAATTATAATAATTTCTTTCTTTTTCATTCGATAGCAATAAGATAAGAATAAACAGGTTGCTTACCTTCTAAAATTTCTACTTCAAAATCAGTATGCTTTTCAATATATTCCTTAATAAGTAAAGCTTCATCCATATTACCTTCTTCACCAATGAATAAATTTAATAATTCATAGCCATCTTCATCAGCATAATAATCAATCAATTGCTTCATAACTGCTAAGCGATCTTTTCCACTAGCAATAATCTTTTTATCAGCCATAGCAATATGATCATTTTCCTTAACACTAACGCCTTCAAAACTGGTATCTTTAATCGCAAAAGTTACTGAGGCAGCTTTCACATGCTTTAGTTCTGAGTTCATATTCTCAAGATTAGTTTCAAGACTTGCTTCTGGATCAAACATCGCAATAGCGCTAAGTCCAGCTTGTAATGATTTACTTTCAACTACACTAATATCGTATTCCTCTTTTAAAACTTCTTTAGCTTGATTAGCGGCTAAGATGATATTGGAATTATTAGGTAAGATAATAACATGATTTGCATTAGTCTTACGTATGCAATTAATGAAATCTTGTGTAGAAGGATTCATGGTTTGACCACCAGAGATAATATGATCTGCACGATATTCCTTAAATAATTTATTGAGTCCTTCACCAACACTAACCGCAATAACAGCATACTTAGTCTTAGGTAAACTATTTATTTCCATATTGGTTTGCGATAAACTGTCATGTACTATTTGATTATGCTGCTCTTGCATATTTTCTATTTTAAGCTTAATAAATTCACCTACCCTTTGACCAATATTAAGTGCATCTCCAGGTCTTAGGGTATGAATATGTACTTTAACTAAATCATCATCTTGTACTACAACTAGTGAATCACCGATCTTAGATAAAGACTTACGTAATTTTTGTTCATCAAAGATTTTAATAAAATCATCATTTAATCTAAGGATGAATTCTGTACAATAACCAAATTCATCATTCTCCACATTAAGTGCAGCACTATCATCTTCTAATGCTTGATTATCATTTAAAGCAATGATATTACCTTTTAATCCTTCATATAAACCTTCTAAGATAACAACTAAACCGCTACCTCCGCTATCAACAACCCCAACCTCTTTAAGCACTGGTAAAAGTTCTGGTGTACGATTTAATGAATTCT
>JAEWGY010000098.1 GCA_023388035.1 Bacillota bacterium
TAAATTCCTCAATTTTATTATTATTTAAAGCACTTATACAATCTGATACAAATTGCGTTGTATCAATAAAAAAGATTTTTAATTCAGGATCTTTAAGTCTTAAGAAATTAGCAGCAGCACTAAGTAAATGAGTCTTACCTAAACCACTATCACCATGTATTAATAAAGGATTATATAGTTTACCAAGATTAGCACAGACAGTAAGGATTGAATTATGAGCTTCAGCGTTAGATCGACCAATGATAAAATTATCAAAATTAAAATCAGCTTCAACCTTTTTTAATTTAAATAAATTACTATTATTTTCAAGTGTTTCATCACGGAATTCAGGTGTTACAGTAACCACTTCAATATCATCACCATATAATTCTTTAACAGCCTCAGTAATTGAATAACGATAAGATTCTAGGGTTGCTTTTTGGAAGGCACCAGTTATATAAAAACTTATTTTATCCGCAGTGAAATCTAATATTTTTAAAGAAAGTAAATTCTCATAGTGAAATTTTGGGATATTATGTCTATCTTTTATCCAATTACAAATTTGTTTCCAACTAATATCAATTAAGTAATTTTGCTTATCCATAGTTCTTATATCATAACCCAAAAAAAGATAAAAAGCTACTTAAAAATATAGACAAAATTGACTTTTGAACAAGTTAAAAATAAATAAAAATACTTATAAATAAATAGATTTTAAGTTTTGCACATTTGTAAACAAAATACTTAATGTTGATAAGTAAAAAGAACTAAAATAAAGGTGAAATTAAATGTGCAAATTGTGGATAAAGAATGTTTATAAGTAATTTTATAAACAAATAAAATTCAATTTAAAGCATGGTTTTAAAAATAGAAATTAACTTTTACACAAAAATAATTCTAGGCTAAAATCTGCATAAATTTATAAACATAAAGTAGTTCTTTATAAACATTTAATCGCAATTTTAAATAGTATATAATATACATATGATTAAAATTTTCTATACTAGCGATGTTCATGGTTATATTTTTGAACATTTATACCACGACAATAAGAAGGCGAATTTAGGCCTTGGCAAAGTTAAAGCATATCTTAATTCACACTATGATGAAAATTCAATCTATCTTGATAATGGTGATATTTTAGAAGGAAGTGAATTTTTAGACTATTATTATGAAAACTCAATGAATGAAATTAATCCTAGCACTAAAGCTTTAAAATTAATGAATGTTGATTATATTAATTTAGGTAATCATGATTTTAATTACGGCACAAAGATTATGAATGAACATAAAAATCATTTTAAGTGTCTAACCGCAAACATTCATTATAAAAATAAACCACTTGGTAAAACATATATTCATGAATTTAAAAATAAAGTTAAAATAGCCTTAATCGGAGTTTGTACTCACTATATAGATCACTATGAAAAGGAAGAAAATCTTAAGGATATTAAATTAATTGATGCCTATGATTTTCTTAAAGAAGAAGTTAAAAAATATCGTCCCTTAGTTGATTATGTAGTTGTTATGTATCATGGTGGATTTGAGAAAGATCCTATAAGTAAAAAAGAAATTGAAAAGGATACTGGAGAAAATCAAGCTTTTAGGATGATTGATGAAATTGAAGGGATTGATATATTTTTAAGTGGTCATCAACATCTTAAATTATGTGGTAAATATAAAAATACTTATTATTTGCAGCCTGGTCATCGCGCTGGATACTTAGGTTTTGTAAGTATTGATGATAATGGTAAAATTAAAAATGAATTAATTGAGATGAATATTAAAGCGGATGATAATTTTTTAGCTAATTTTAAAGATGAAGAAACAAAATGTCAAAAGTGGTTAGATGAAATTATTATTAAAACTGACTATGACTTAGAAATAAAAGATGGCTTTGATGCAAGACTTAATAAACATCTCATCGTTTCTTTACTCAATCAAATACAACTAGCAAAAAGTGAAGCTGATATTTCAGCAGTAGCGATATTTAATGATGCTAAAGGGTTTAAAAAAGAAATAAGTTTAAGAGATTTATGTAGTACCTATGTCTACCCTAATTCTTTAGTGGTTTTAGAAGTTGATAAAAATATTCTTAAAGAATATTTAGAAAAATGTGCAGAATATTTTACGATTGAAAATGATCAGATTGTAGTAAGTAAAGAATATTATGAATATAAGGTAAAACACTACAATTATGATCTTTTAGATGGAATTGAATATACAATTAAGGTTTCTAATCCAATTAACAATCGAATCATTAATCTTACTAAGGATAAAAAAGAAATTGGTGAAAATGATAAATTTAAATTGGTAGTAAATAATTATCGTGCTGCTGGAGGTGGTGATTTTGACATGCTTAAAAAAGCAAAAGTTATTAAAATCATCGATGAATCAATGGTGAATATAATTTATGAATATCTTAAAAAGAATCAAGAATTAATTATAAAACATCATGATAATATTAAAATAATTAAATGAGGTGCTTATGGAAATTTTAATTTCGATAATATTTATAATTCTAGTAATCTATCGTACTTATATATTAGTATTACAATATAAACGTTTCAAACTCAATAAGCAATATAGTAATATCGCGAAAGAAGTTATAAATGATAAAAAACAGGTGCTTAAAGATTTAGTGAATTTTAGAAATAATATTAAAAGTGAAGAATATAAGACAAAGGCGATGATTTTAGAAAATTTCATTGAGTTATTTGAAAATAATCAAATAGTTCATAAGAAGCTTGAGTTAGAAAATTTATATTTAACTAAAAATAGAATTAAAAAGAATCAATTTTTTCAAAATGAAGATAGCTTACTCTGGTTATTTTACAGCATAATTATCGCGAAAAATAATTCTAATAAGGATGTTGTTGAGTGTTATAGTGATTTATTAAAGGAAAATGAAGCTAATTTAAATGGCTATCTTTATTATGAACTTTTAAAAACTTTTATAAATGATGATTATAGCGTAATGTTAAAGCTTGTTAAGGGTGAAAATTTAAATGAATATCAATATTCAAAATATTTATATTTATTATTTAAAAATGTTTGTTTGACTTATCTTAAGTTTATTAATAAAGAAGAAACTATTAATAATATGAAGCTAAATGAGGAATTTAAAAAATCAATAAGCGCTAAACTTTTAAATGAGATATTAATCAAAAAGGAAGGAATATGAAATTAATAGTAGGACTTGGAAATAAAGGAAAAGAATACACT
>JAEWGY010000101.1 GCA_023388035.1 Bacillota bacterium
ACTATCAAAAAGCAATTGATAATTCGATGCTAGTATCTGCAGATAATGCACATGCATCACACCCTAATCATGAAGAGCTATATGATCCTTGCAATAAAGCTTATCCTAATGAGGGAGTTGTTTTAAAATTCAATGCTGCTCAATCTTATACCTCAGATTCATTAGCTGCTGGCTTATTTATTAAGATGTTAGAAAAAGATAATATTCCTTATCAATTCTTTGCTAATAGATCAGATAAACCAGGTGGTGGTACCTTAGGTAATATTTCACAATCACATGTATCTTTAAAATCGATTGATATTGGTGCTGCTCAAATGGCAATGCATTCTTCTTTAGAATCAGCTGGAGCATTAGATTATGAATATCTATATAAAGCTTCCTTAGTTTTCTATAATAGTTCTATAAGACGAAATAAGTATGGCTTTATAATTAAATAGAAATTAAATTGTAAATCTATTAATAATAAATTATAATAGAGCTACTTTCACTTTAAAAGGAGTTTTATGAAATATTTCTTTTTTGATATCGATGGTACCATTTTAAATCCCCGTAGTGGTTTAATTTCTCCTTTATTAATCGAAGCTTTTAAGTTATTAAAAGCTAAAGGACATCGTTTATTCATCTGTACTGGAAGACATAAGTGCATCTTAGATCCAAGAATCCAAGATTTAGCGTTCGATGGTTATGTTCTTGCGAATGGAGCCTATGTTATTTTTGAAGGAAAATTAATTAAAGAATATTATTTTCCCACAAAGGTTATAAAACAGTTAGTTTTAGATAAAAATGATGATTTTATTTATTATCTTGAAGATGCACAGAATATTTATACTAATGATTTAAATAACCCCTTGCATTTGGAATTCAAAAATGATTGGGCAATACCTGATGTTTATAAAGATAATTTAAAAGATTTTAATCACCATTTTCATATTGGAATGTTTGCTTATAAAAATGAGGATAGTTTTAAGCGTCTATCTAAAGACTATCCGGATATTGAGTTAATTAAACATCGTGAATATAATTCATGTGATATTAATGTTAAAGGGATTAATAAAGCCAGTGGTATTAAAGCCTTGATTGATTATTTAAATATCGATCTTAAAGATACGATCGCTTTTGGTGATGGACTTAATGATCTAGAAATGTTAGAACTAGTTCATGATTCAGTGGCGATGGGTAATGCTGAAGCTAAACTTAAGGAAGTGGCTAAATATGTTACTGATGATTTAGATAATGATGGTGTTTATAAATTCCTTAAAAGAAAGGGTTATTTAGACTAATGAAAATCATGATTTGTGCAGCTGGTACAGGAGGACATATCTATCCTGGTTTAAGTCTTGCGAGAAGATTAAAAAAATTAAAGCATGATGTTAGTTTTATTGGGTCTACAACTAGGATGGAAGCGAGTTTAATACCTTCAGCAGGTTTTAAATTTACTGGTTTAAAATTAAGTAATTTAAATGGTTTTATCAATAAGCTTAAAGCCCTTTTTGCTTATCCTAGAGCTTATTTTAAATGTAAGAAAATTTTAAAAGATTATGATTTAATAATTTCTTTTGGTAATTATATTTCTTTACCAGTTGTATTAGCAGCTAAACATTTAAAAAAGAAAATAGTTATACATGAACAGAATTTATATCCTGGTAAAGCTAATTTATTATTAGAAAAACATGCTGATTTAGTGATTACTTCAATGCAGGGATCAAATAAATATTTTAAAAATCCTAATACTAAATGTCTTGGTAACCCACAAAGTGGTTTAAATAAAGAGGATCATCAAACACATTATTTTACTAGTGATAAATTTAAGGTACTTATTTTCTTTGGATCATTAGGATCTAGTAGTCTTGATAATAGAATGCGTGAATTATTTAAATATGATTTAAGTGATTTTGAAATAATTTATGCCTGTGGTAAGAACAATTATCCTAACTATTATAATTTTACTCATCCAAATGTTAAGGTTTATGAGGTGATTGATGGTTATAGTGCTATTTTAGACTGTGATCTTTTAATTTCTCGATCAGGTGCTAGTACGATTGCAGAAATTATTTCCGCAAGCAAATTAAGTATTTTAATCCCTAGTCCCTATGTTGCGAATAATCATCAATACTATAATGCTAAGGAATTAAGTGATCAAGCTGCAGCTTTTATTATCGAAGAAAAGCAATATGATGGTGATCAATTATATAATTTGTTAGTAAAGCTAAAAAACAATCCGGAAATGATTAAGAATATGACAAATGGTCTTGATAATTTTAAAAAAGAAAACGCCTTAGATGATATTGTAAAGGAAGTGCTTGAGTTATGAAAAATCATTATCAAGAATTAAGTAAGCTTGGTAAGGTTTATTTAGATAAATCATTTAAGAATATTACAACAATTAAAATAGGTGGTAAGATTGATTATTTGGTTGAACCTAGCTCCTATGAAGATTTAAGACAGCTTATTAAATATCTTAAAACAGAAAAGATTAATTATAAAATTGTTGGTAGGGGATCTAATTTACTTTGTGCTGATCGTGAATATCACGGTGTAGTAATTAGATTAAATCGCTTAGATAATTGTTATTTCACTAAAAATCAAGTATTTTGTGAAGCTGGCTTATCAGCTATTAAACTAGCTAACTTAGCTTGTGATAATGGTTTTTCTAATTTAGAATTTATTTCCGGCATACCTGGTAGCATCGGTGGTTTAATTTTTATGAATGCAGGAGCTTATAAATCGGAGATTGCTAAGGTTATAAGTAAGGTCCTAGTTTTAAAAAATGATGAATTAGTTTGGCTTAAGGCTAGTGATTGTGATTTCTCTTATCGTCATAGTATTTTTAAAGAGCATTTAGATTGGATTATTCTAGGTGCTTACTTTAAACTTAAGAAAGGTGCTAAGGAAGAGATTCGAAAAGTGATGAATAATCGCTTGGAAAGACGTAAACTAACACAGCCGATTAATGAAGCAAGCTGTGGATCATGTTTTAAGAATCCTAAAGATAAATCTGCCTGGGAATATATTGAAGCAATCGGTTATCGAGCTAAAACCTATGGCGATCTTAAGGTTTCAGATTTACATGCGAATTTTATTGTTAATACTAATAGTGCTAAGGCTAGTGATTTTATCGCACTAACCAATGCCATAAAGGAAGAAGTTTTTAAAAAATTCAAGGTTAATTTACAATTAGAAGTTGAAATTTTTGATTGGGATGAAAATGGAGAAGAAAGAGTTATCAAGTAGTTATATAGTTAAAAAACGAATTAATAAGCAATTCATTAATAAGACGAATACTAAGCGTTTAGTATTATTTATTATAGCTTTTATAAGTTCGCTTATCATTTTAATTACTTTATATTTCTTATCACCACAGGCTAATATTTATCGTATTAATGTTAAGGGTTTAACTTATCTTAGTGAAGAGGAAATACTTAATTATTTAGATGTGAGCACTAAGGATAAGTTTTTCTTTGTTTCTAAAGCTAGTTTAAGCAAGAAACTAATGAATTTAGGATTTATTAAAAAAGTGAGCATCAATAAACTTAATGGCAATATATTAGAAATTGAGCTTATAGAAAAAAGAATCCTAGGCTATAATTTCGTGGATAAGGCCATTGCATTTCTTGATGATAATACAAGTTTTGAAATAGATAATCTTAGTACATCAATAATTACTAAAGTTCCTTATATCCATGGATTTGATGATGAAAAACTTAAGGATTTACTTTCAAATTTAACTAAATTAAACGATAATACTTTAAGACGTATCTCTGAAATAACTAACTATAGTCTTAGCTATGATCCAGATACCATTGTTTTAATTACAGATAATGGTAATTATAATTTTATCTCTAAAGCTGATTTAGCACTATTTAATGATTATGATCGTATTTATAATAATTTAGAAAAAAAGACTAATTGTATCTTTTATGATGCGCTAACCAGTAGTGCCTTTGCTTCTAAGTGTCCTTGGGAAAAGGAAGAAGTTAAAAAAGAAGAAGTTAAAAAGGATGAAGCAACAAAACCACAGGATAGCGATGATAATGAAAATTAGTAAATATGTTATAATTAATGAAAGGAAGGTAACTTTATGTCAATTAATACTCAAACAAGTTATGGAAAAATTAATATAACCCAGGATTTGGTTGCTCAAATTGCTGGCTTAGCACTAAGCGAGTGCTATGGTATTGTCGGTATGACATCAAAGAATTTCTTTAAAGATAAATACCTAGAAATCTTAAAAAAAGAAAACCTAACCAAAGGAGTTGAGGTCTTTACGAAAAAAGGTATCACCCTTAATTTATATGTGGTTTTATTATATGGAGTGAAGATTTCAGAAGTCTTATTAGAAGCACAAAAAAGAGTTAAATATGAATTAGAAAAACAATTATCAATTACCATTGATGAAATAAATATCTATGCTCAAGGGGTTAAAAAGGTTTAAATATGAATAAAATTAATGGTTTAGATTTAAAAAGAATGTTGCAATCAGCTGGTAATCATCTGGCTAATAATCGTAAAAAGATTGATGCTTTAAATGTTTTCCCAGTACCTGACGGTGATACTGGTACTAATATGTCAATGTCTTTTACCTCAGGTGTCAATAATGCAATTTCTACTTATTCAGATAATTTAGCTGAAGTTGCTAGAGCATTATCTAAAGGCTTACTGATGGGTGCTAGAGGTAATAGTGGGGTAATTACTTCACAGATCTTTAGAGGCTTTTATAATCACTTAGAAAATAAATCTGAAGCTGATGTTAATGATTTAGCTTATGCTTTTTTAGAAGGTTATAAAGCTGCATATAAGGCGATTATGAAACCAGTTGAAGGAACGATTCTTACTGTTATTAGAGAAGCTAGTGAAAATGCCTTAAAACGTATTGATGAAGCTAAGTTAATTAATGAATATTTTGAAATTCTAATTGAAGAAGCAAAGAATTCATTAAATCGTACACCAGAACTTTTACCAGTGCTTAAAGAGGTTGGGGTTGTTGATAGCGGAGGTAGCGGTTTAGTTGTTATCTTAGAAGGTTTATATGAAGGATTAAAAGGTAATATCAT
>JAEWGY010000009.1 GCA_023388035.1 Bacillota bacterium
GGTTAAAGCTCTTTCACATAATTGGACTTCATCAAAAATGATTAAGGTCCTTTCTTTAATAATGCTAACATTCGCTATATGTGATAAAAGGGGGATTAAATAATCAGGACTGATATCTTCATTAAAAATCTCATTAAGCTTAGGATTAGTTTCAAAATTAAAATATGCGACATTATCATAATAACGACGACCAAATTCTAAGACAGAATAAGTTTTACCAACCTGTCTTGCACCTTGTAAAATCAAAGGTTTACGATATTCTAAGTTTTTCCAATCCTTAAGATAAGAGATTATTTTACGTTCCATTTACTACCTCTATTAATTATTAGTGTTAAATAATATGTTTTATATTACTATTTTAACATTAAAATACATGAATATTATAATATTTTTTACACTATAATACACTTATTAATAAGTTTACTTACTGCTAGTTATCTAATCATTAGAAGAAAGAAAGATTAATTAAAAGTGAACCTAAGGGTTCACTTTTATGTTTAACACTATAATTAAATATATTGATTAAGATAATTTTATAGGTATATAATTATAATATGAAGAAAGAGTATGTGATAAAAGGCATGCACTGCACAATGTGTAGTAATAAAATAGAACGATCTATTAATGCTATAGAGGGGATTAGTGCTAAGGTAGACCTTATGTCTAATAAGCTTTATGTTGAAGGGGATAGGATTGATGATGATTTGATTGTGGATAAAATTAAACAATTAGGTTATGAAATCAATGATGATAGATCAAAGACTAAAGAAAAGTTTTTACTCAGTATTATTTTAATGATCCTTTTAATGCTTATCGCGATGGGTCATATGCTTAATTTTGAACTTATTCCTAATCATTTTTATAATGCTATAGCACAGTTAATTTTAACTACTTTCATTTATCTTTTAAACTTTAACTATCTTAAGAACGGTTTTAAAAGTTTCTTTCTTAAATCGATTGGAATGGATAGCCTGATCTTTATTTCGGCCTTTAGTTCCTATCTATATAGTTTATTAGTTACATGGGAATATTATCATAATGTGCATAGCTCACATCTTTATTTTGAAACTGGGGCAATGATTCTTATTGTTATAAATATTGGTAAATATTTAGAATATCGCAATAAAATTAAAACCGCCAGTGCTTTAAATAAACTCAGTTCTTTTAAAATCGGTAGTGCTAAAATTTTAAAGGATGATAAAATTATCAGCATTAAACCTAATGAGCTTAAGGTTGGTGATGAATTTGTTGTTTTAAAAGGAGAAACAGTACCAGTTGATGGTATTTTAATATCAGATTATGCACTAATGGATCAATCATTTATTTCTGGAGAATCAGCTTTAATTGAGAAGGGCATGAATGATGAAATACTTGGTGCCAGTATTAATCATAGTGATTTTATTCTTGCTAGAGTTATTAGAGACTATGAGTATTCTAATTTTGCTAGTATTATTGAACTATCTAAAGAAGCATCTTTATCTAAATTAAAGATTGAAAGCATCATTGACAAAATCGCTTCTGTATTTACCTATTTTGTAATATTTATTGCTTTGATAACTTTTTTAGGATGGTTTATTACTAGCTTAAATTTTGAGATAGCATTTAATTATGCCCTAGCTGTTTTAGTTATCTCTTGTCCTTGTGCCTTAGGCCTTGCAAGTCCTAGTGTTATCAGTGTTGCTTATGGTTTAGCCTTTAAAAGAGGTATCCTAATTAAAAAAAGCAGTGTTATGGAAAAAATAATCAAGATTAAATCAGTTATTTTTGATAAGACTGGTACTTTAAGTAAGAATAAACTAAAAGTAATTTATACAAATTGCGATCCTCGATATTTTGATTTAATCAAAAGTATGGAAGCTAAATCTAATCATCCAATTGCTAAGAGTTTAAGTGCTTACTTAAGCGATGCGAAGGTATTAAATTTAGCAGTTAAAGAACATGTTGGTAAAGGAATGAGCTTAATTTATAATGGTGATCATTATTATTTAGGAAATAGACAACTTTTAGCTCAGAATAATATTAATATTAATGATGATTTAATAAGCGAAATAGAAAGTATTAGTAATTCTTATTTATTATTTGCTAAAAATGATGAGATAGTTGCTTATTTTAATTTAGAGGATGAACTCAAAAGTGATGCTTATACTTTAATGAAGGAATTTAAAAAGCTCAATGTTCAAACAATCATCGCAAGTGGTGATAATGAAAAGGTAATCAATAAGCTCAGTAAGCAATTGATGGTTGATAAGGCATATGGAGCCTTAAGTCCTGAAGCTAAATTTCAACTTGTGGATAAGATCCGTAAGAATGGTTTATTAATGATGGTTGGTGATGGTATTAATGATGTAATTGCTTTATCTAAAGCAGATATCTCAGTATCCATTGGTAGTGGTAGTGATATTGCTACTAATAGCGCAGATATTGTGCTGATGTCAGATAGACTGAGTGATCTTATAGGTTTTTATAAGCTAGCTCATACAACAATCAGAAAAATCAAACAGAATTTAATTTATGCAATAGTCTATAATTCTTTACTAATACCTATTGCAGCTGGTGTTTTTAGTAAGCTAGGTATCTATTTAAACCCGATGATGGGAGCCTTTATTATGTCAACATCATCTATTATTGTACTTTTAAATGCTTTGAGTTTAAGGAATTTTAAATGGAAGGAGAAAAATAATATGAAAGAAATTAATTTAACGATTGAAGGGATGGCTTGTGAGCACTGTGAAAATAGTGTTAGAGCGGTACTAGAAAAATATGGTGAAATCAGCGCTTTTGACCGCGCTAAGAAAAGGGCTACGATTAAAACTGATTTAGAAGATCTTAGAGCGTTAACAGATGAGGTTGCTAGTAAGGGTTATAAAGTAACGATTGAATAAAATTATGTTAAAATAGATACATGAAAAAATTTGTTTATTTATGCTTAGTTTTATTAGCACTTAGTTCATGTGCTAAAAAGGAGGAAAAAGATATGGCAAATGGTTGTGATGCAAATGGTGCTTGTGCTGTTGATTTCACAAGTACTAGTGACTATGAAAATCATTTAAAAAATGGGAAATTTACTAAAATTAGTTTTAAAGAGGTTTTAGATAAAATTGATAATAAAGAAGATTTTCTTGTTATTTACTCTTTTAGCACCTGCCCATGGTGCGTTGCTTTAATGCCTGAATTATCAAAATTAACTAATGAATACGATCAAAATGTTTATTATGTGGATGTAAGACCAGAGGGCACCGATTTAAGAACTGAAGATAATATGGATTATGTTGCTAACTATGAAAAGGTTAAAGAAATCGCTAAGACAGATAAGATATACGTACCAGCTTTTGTTAAATTTGAAAAAGGGGAAGCTGTTATGTATCATGAAGGAACACTAAAGGATCATAACGCTAAAGAAGAAGCTTTAAGTCAGGCACAAAAAGCAGAATTAATTGATATTCTGTCTAACTTTTTTAAATAGAATATGACAATTCGTGATTATATAGATAAAAATTTAGAAGCGATTCTAAATGATCTTAGTGATTTAGTGTCTTTTAAATCAGTTCTTAGTGATGATGAAAAACCCTTTGGTAGTGAAAATCGTAAAGCCTTAGACTATATGCTTAATAAGATGAAGGATAGTGGTTTTAATACTAAAAATCTTGATTATTATGCAGGCTATGGTGAAATTGGTAGTGGCGAAAAGCTTATTGGCTTACTAGCTCATCTTGATGTCGTACCGGTTAGTGATGGTTGGCTTTCAGATCCTTTTAAAATGGATATCCGAAATAATTATTGCTATGGAAGAGGCGTTAGTGATGATAAAGGGGCTGCAATAGCTTCTTATCATGCCTTAAAATATCTAAAAGAAATTAATTATCCTTTAAATAAAAGAGTACGCTTAGTATTAGGATGTAATGAAGAGAATGGTTCTAAATGCTTAGAATATTATGTAGCTAAAGAGGGCCATATTGATTATGGTTTTACCCCTGATGGTAATTTTCCAGGTATCTACGCTGAAAAGGGAATGTATCAAGCAATCATTAACTTTAAAGGTACGAAAATTCTTGCTATAAAGGGTGGTGAGGCTAGAAATATTGTTTGTCCAAAGGTTAGTATCAGTTTTAGTGACTTAGCTTTTGACTTAACTTTATTTAAAAAGTATTTAGATGATAATTCATTAAAATATGAAATTAATGATAAAGAAATTACTGTATATGGTACAGCTGCTCATGCATCTTTACCTCATTTAGGTAAAAATGCTATTGCTTATTTAATGAAAGCTTTAGAAATTGCTGGCTTTGATGATGATTTTGTAAGATTCTTTAATAAGTATTTTGGTTTAGACTATAATGGTAAAGGCTTAAATATTGCTTTGGTAGATGATTATGGTGATCTAACTTTAAACATTGGTCTAATTGAGCAAAAAGATAATATCATTAGCTTTAGTATTGATATTCGCTTTCCTATTAGCTTTAAATATGATGTAATCGTAACAGCATTTGAAAAATTAAATAGTGATAATGTTAGAGTTGATTTAAAACATACTGAAAATCCTTTATTCTTTGATCCAAACTCACCAATGCTTAAAGCTTTGCATAGCGCATATCAAAAAGTTACTAATGATTATGAATCAAAGATGGAAGTTATTGGTGGCGGTACTTATGCTAAGGGCATTAATAATTGTATAGCCTTTGGTTGTGCATTTAAGGATGAGGATAATCATATCCATGATTCAAATGAGGAATTAAGTATTGAATCACTTAAAAAACAAATTGAAATTTATGTTCAAGCAATAATGAATTTAAATAAACTTTAGAGGTAGATATGATAAAAATGGCAATAATCTATGACTTCGATAAAACCTTATCACCTAAGGATATGCAGGAGTTTCATTTATATAAAGAGTTAGGTTTTAATGAACCTAAAGACTTGTGGATTGAATCAAATGAATATAGTGTTAGTTACAATATGGATAAAATTCTAGCCTATATGTTTGTAATTGCAAATCGCTATGAGAAGTTATCTAAAAAATTTCTTAAAGATGAAGGTAAATATATTAAGTTATATCGTGGAGTTGAGAATTGGTTTAGTAGAATCAATAGTTATGCTAAAGAAAAAGGCATTAAAATTGAACACTATATAATTTCAAGTGGTTTAAAATCGATGATTGAAGGAACTTCGATTGCTAAGGAGTTTAAACGTATTTACGCTTGTGAATATGCCTTTAAAGATAACAAAGCATTTCCTGCAAGAGTAGTAAATTATACTACTAAAACACAGTTTATCTTCAGAATCAATAAAGGGGTTTTAGATTGGTCAAATGATGAAGAATTAAATAAGTCTACACCTGATATTGAAAAAGATATTCCTTATGAAAGAATGATTTATATTGGTGATGGATATACCGATGTACCATGCATGAAGATCGTCTCACAATTTGGTGGATATTCAATTGCTGTATATGGTGATAAAACTTCTAAAGAGGATATTGCTTCAAAATTATATAAAGATAATCGAGCTTCTTATTATGCTAAGGCAGATTATAGTGAAAATTCTAAAATGGATAAGATTATTAAATCACTAATTGATCATGTTCATAGCAGAGAAGTATTAAATAATTTTAAGGATTAATGCTTTAACCCAGTCTTAAAAGATTGGGTTTTCTTTTTGAATATATTGAAATTTGTTATAATTATTAAGAGGTGTCTATGTTTAAATTTTCGACTAAAAATAAACTTAAAAGGCTAAATTCTAATGCTTTAAATAATTTGATTAAGAAAAAAGAAGATGAATTACTTGATTTACAAAAACAAATAAATGATGAAGAATTATCATTTCTTAATTATAAAAGAGACAATTTAGAAAAAATAAATCAAATTTCCTTAGATTTAGAAAGTAAAAGAGAAGAGACGATTAAAATCCTTGATGAATTAAATGAGGCAATTAATGAATTAAATATAAGTAAGGCTTATATTGGATCAGAGGATCTTCATGATGCTAAGGAGCTTAGTGATAATCTTGCTAGAAAGGTAAATGATGATCATGATCAGAAGGAAAAACTTTTAGAAAGTCATCGTAATCGTTTATTGAATATCATTAAGGAACAAAAGGAAGCTGAGTTTAATTTAGAAAAGCTCTATAAGAAACAATTAGAAAATAAAAATGATAAACTATTTAATCTTAAGAAAGAGTATCAACAAAAATTTTTAGAACTCGAAAAAGAAGAAGAGGAATTATTAAAGATAATTGAAAAACAAAAAAATCAAAATGAGTCTAAAAATAAAGAAATTGAAAATGCTAAGGAAAAATTAGAAGAGCTTGATGCAGTTAAAAAAGAACTTCTAGATAATCATAAAGAAGATTTTAAAAAATTAAAAGATGATTTATTGAATAAGGAAAATGCAATTAAAGATCAAATTGTAAAAGCTAAGCAAATGCATGCTAAATTACTCAGTGATTTAGGTGCTAGTTTTAATCATGACTATGAAGATAAAAAGGTTTATTTTTTATCATTAGAAGATAAGGAAAATAGTCTTAAAGAAAATTTAAATAATCTAATTAAAGAGAATGAAGATTTAAAATTAGAATTAAAGAATGAATATTCTAAAGCCCTAGGTGAATTTAAAGCTTTAGAGTTAAAATTAGATGCAAGCATCAATGAAAATCGTAAGAAATTAAAGGAAAATCAAGAATCTTTTGATAAGTTATATTTAGAATTTGAAACTAGAAAAAATGAACGTTTAAATGAATTAAGTACTAAGAGTGCTGCCTTAAATGCTAGTCTTAATGATTATCGAAAGAAACTTAATGATGAATTTAATTTTAAAGAGAATGAACTTAAGCAGAATCTTGATTTTAAGCGTAATCAATATGAAAAATTATTAGCGAAAAAGAATGAAGAATTAGACGAAAGTTATCGTCGTTTAGATGCTTATCGTATTGAGCGTGAGAATAAATTAAACCTTTATAAAAATGAACTAGATAATCTAAGTTATAAAGAAGGCAGAGAACTTGATGCTAAATTATTGCTGATTAAGGATGAAATTTTAAATATAAATGAAATTATTAATGTTAATAAACAAAATTTCCAAGATAAGATTAAATCTTTAAATCAACAACATGAACAATTATCAGAAAGTTTGATTAAGGAATTAAATACTATTCATCAAAATAATGAAGCAGAATTAAATGCATATAAGTTGGAATGTGAAGAGCGTTATTCTAAATTACTTAAGGAAATAGAAGATAAACAGGCAGAAATTAATAAGCTAAAAAATAGAATTGATAATACTACTAAACATAAGGAGGATTTTACTAAATCCATCCTTGTAGCTCGTGAAGAATTACTTAATACTCACAATAAATTAATGGCGGAACTGCAAATTAATTTTAATTCTAGTCTTAAAGAAATTGAATTAGTTAAAGAAAATACTAAGAAGATGGATTTAAGATATACAGCTGATATTGAGGACTTAAATAAACAGAAAACCGATTTAATTATCAATTATGAATTAGAGATAGCTAAGGCTGATGATAATTATTTACTTAAAAAAGAAGAATTGGAATCAAAATATCAAAGTCTTAATCAAGATTTAGTTGATGATTATAATACTAAATTATTAAAATTAGAAAATAATTTTAAGGAAAATGAAAATCATTATGCTGAGTTAGGTCAAAAGTATTTAAATGAAAAACAGACTCATCTTAAGAAACATGAAGAAGCATTAGAAGCTATTAATAATGAATTTAATAATGAAAAAGAAAGATTAAATAGTGAGATAAGTAAACTTAAAGAAAAAGAACTAAACAAAGCTAATTACTATAGTGAAAAATTAGAAACAATTAAAAATAAGCATAATGAGCGTATTGCTGGAATTAAAAATGAAATTAATGAAGCTAAGAAAAATCATGAAAATGGTATTAAGGAATTAGAACATAATTTCCTAAACCAATTAGCTGAACTAAATAAAAAGAAGGAAGAATTAACTAAAGAAGCTGATGCAAATTATTTAATTTTAAAAGAAACAAAATTAAATTTTAAACAGTATCGAGCTGAACTGGATGATGAAACTAAGATTATTCAAGCAGATTATGA
Organism: Bacillota bacterium; assembly: GCA_023388035.1. GTDB lineage: Bacteria > Bacillota_I > Bacilli_A > Erysipelotrichales > Erysipelotrichaceae > RGIG5681. The sequence continues at coordinate 8,081 of JAEWGY010000009.1, forward strand.
TCGTGAATTAGATAATCTTAAAAAGGAATTATTCAATAAAAATAGTGAATTAGAAGAGCTTAAGCAGAAATATAATGCAATCTTTGATGATTATAATAGTCGCTTAGATGCACTGCGTAGTGATTATAGTAGTAAGGAATTAGAATTAAATAAACTTAAGAATCATAAACAAGAAGACCTAGATAAGCTTTTAAGTGATCGTAAACAAGCTCTAGCAATTGAATTAGAGAAACTTAGAGAAGATAAAGAAGCAGAAAAATTAGAATTAGAAAAGGCTAATCATAATTTAAGTTTAGAAATTGAGAAAAGTATTAATCAAAATGAATTAGCTTTATTAAGTTTTAAAAATGAATTAGAAATTGAATACAAAAATATCAATGAGGAACATCATCGCTTATTAAATGAATTAAATAAAGAACTTAAAAATCTTGAAGCAACCAATGAAAAGAGCATTGCTAATTACGAGGCGAAATTAGAAATAATTAAAAATCGTCATGATAAGCAAATTGATAAACTTAATTTAGAATTAAATAATATTAATAATCAAAATGAATTGGAATTAAATGAATTAAAATTTGATTATGAAACTAAACTTAATGAACTTAAGGAGAATAATGAATTAATTCAGAAAGAAATTGATACTACTAATCATGAATGTAATATTATTAAGGATCATTATGAATCATATTTCCGTGATCATATAAATAATATTAGAATCGAAAATCAACGTCTATATGAAGCTAAGCAATTAAGTATTACTAATAACCTAAATGAAATTAATGAAGAGATTGAAAAAGTTAAACTTTCTAAAAATGAAATTATCTCTAATTATGAATTAGAAATAAATGATTATCAAAATCAAATTAATTTATTAAATTCTGAATATGATCACTATGTTAATGAAAATAAAGTAAGAATGGATGAAGAACTAACAATCATTAAAGAAAATCATCAAAGACAAATTAAAGAATTAAGTGATCATTATCAAAATATCTTTAACAATTTACTTACTAATAAAGATGAATATGAAAAAAAACTTAGTGATTTAAATGAAGACTTACATAATGAGAAAAGAAGAATTCTAGATGAAGCTACTACTCATAAATTAGCTTTAAAGGATGAATACATTCAAAATAAAGAAGCTATTACAGAAAAGATTAATGAATTAGAAAAAATTAAAAAAGCAAAAATAGATAAGTTTAATGAGGATTTAAGTAAATTTAACGAAAATAAGGAAAAGGATATTAATTCACTTATTGAACTAATTAATGAACGTAAGGAAGTTAAAAGACAAAGTCTTAATGAAGTTAAGGAAGAATATGATAAATTAATTGCTGCCTTATTAAGTCAGAAGGTTAATCTTGAAAATAATTTAGAATTAGCACGTAAGGACTATGAAAAGGAAGTAGAAAATAAAGAGAAGAAAGAAAAAGAAATTGAAGAATCATTAAATGAACTTAAGGCTGATTTAAATCAAAAATTCGAAAAGGAAAATGAACGCTTAAATAGTCTATTAGTAGATAAAAGGTTAGAAAAAGAAAAATTAGATGCTGAATTAATTAAATTAAATGAGAATATTCAAAGTGAAAAAGAAAGATTAATCAGTGAAATTAATAAGCAAAAAGAAAACAATGAAAAGATAATTAGTGAGGGTGAGGAAAGAATTCGCTTAGCTAAGCTTAATCTTGAAAATGAATTTAGTTTAAGATTTGCTGATCGCAAAAAACACTTAGATAATCTTCATAATAGTAAAAGCAGTGAACTTGAAAATCTTAAGCAGAATTATGAATTAACGCTAACTGCTAATGAAAATGAATTAAATGAAGAATTATCAAAGGTTAATAGTGAAAAAGAAGCATTAGAACTAAATTATCATCAGATGATTGAAGAGCTTAATCAAAAATTAGCTAATCTTGATTTTGAAGTTAATAATCTAGATAAAGATAATGAGATAACAATGGCTAATCTTAGCTTAGAATATGATAAGCGTAAGCATGAATTAAATAATGAATTAGAACTTATTATTAAAGATATTCAAAATTATCAAACTAGAGCTGATATTGAAGAGGATTCTAAGATTATTAAGCTTAAAGAAGAGATTAGTGAATTAGAAAAGGCTAATTCTGAATTACAAATTAGCAATGATAATTTTAATGAAGAAGATTATAAAGCTAAGCAAATTGAAGCTTTACAAACTCAATATCAAAATAATTTAAATGAATTAGAAAACGATATTAATACTAGTCTTAGTGAACTTGATAATGAGATAAGCATTAAAAGGGATGAAATTGATAAGTTATCAGATGAAGAACTAAGGAATTTAAGAAATGAATTTGAAAGTCTTAAGGCAGTAGAGAATGATGAAAATCTTAAATTAGAAGCAATTCTAGCTGATTATCAAAATGATTTAGAAGTTCAAAGTGATTTAGAAATTCAAAGCTTAGAAACTAAAATTAAAGAAATTGATAATAGTTTACTTTCATATTATGATAGTATTAGTAAACGTAGTAAGGAAAATAAAGATCGTTTATTAGAGCTTAAATATGAATTAGAAAGTCTTAAAGCTAATAAAACGGAAGAGATTCAAAAATTAGAAATTAAATACGATGAGAAATTAAAAGAATTAGAAAAGATCCGTTTTGATAAAGAAAATAAACAAAAAGAGATTATAAGTAAGCTAGATGAAGAATATCGTGAATATGAAAATCAATTAGCTAAGGAAATTAAAGAAAAGAATAATGAACTTAATGAGCTTCGTAATCGTTATAAGGATGATTTTGATAATCGCCTAGCAGAGCTTAATAAACATAAGGCAAGACTTCAAAGTGAGGAGCAGAAATTACAAAATGATTTATATGAAGCTAGAGAAATGGCAACAATTGAACATGAGAAGTATCTAAAAAGAGCTAATGAATTAGTATACAATCATAAAGCGCGAATGGAAAAACTCAAGGCTTATTTACGTTCAAAAGTAGCATTACTTAAAAATCTGGCTGCTAGTCAAATTATTGATTTAAATGAGGTCGAGAAAAAGGTTAAGGAAATCGAAGAATATAAGAAGACACATAGTGAAGTAGAGGCTTTAGAAAATCTAAAAAACGCTAAGGAAGCACAGATTAAAGAATATGAGAGGGATAATGAGAATCTTGATAATTTATTTAATGAAGAAATTAAGAATCTTAATAATAAACACCTGCATATTCAACAAGAATTAAACAAACGTAAGGACGCGATTGATTTAGAAAAAACTGATAGTTTTAATAAGATTAAAGAATTAATGAATACTATCGATAATAAGAAAAAAGAATTAAGTGAAAATCATAGTAATAAAATGAATGCAATGCAGGAAGAGATTGATCAAATCTTTAATGAAATTCAAAGACAGCGTGAGCATTTATTAAACAATGAGGAGTTACTGAATAAAGAATATGATCATAATGTTGAAAAGGTAAATAATCATATTAAAAAGATGGAGGAAAATTAGGTGATTATTTTTCTCGATGTTGATGGAACCATTGTTGATTATGAAAATAAGTTACCATCTTCTTGTGAAATAGCAATAAAAAAGGCAATAGCCAATGGTCATACACTGGTTATGTGTACAGGTAGAAGCCCTAGTGAACTCTCAAAGGATTTAATTGATTTAAAAATTCCTGGCTTTATTGGTGGTAATGGTTCTTATATTGAATTTAATTCTAAAATTATTTTTAAAAATTCTTTAAGTCTTAATGATTGTAAAGAAATAATTAATTTCTTAAAAGAAAATGATTTAGAGTTTTTTGTAGAAGCTAATTCTGGTCTTTATGCTAGTAAGCATTTTGAAACAGCTGCTATCCCTTATATGAAAGAATATGTAAAAGGTAAGGGCGTAGATCTTGTGAATTTTAATTTAAGAAAAACTATGCCACATCTAATCTTCGGTGAAAAGAATTTAGTAAGAGCAGATGTGAATAAGATTTCTTACCTACTTAAAGATTATAAATATCATCTACTTGCGAAAGAAAAATTTCCTCATTTAAGTAATAATACTTGGGGTGGAAATGGTCACAAGGCGCTTTTTGGGGATATCGGTGTCAGCAAGATAAATAAGGCTTTTGGTATTAAAAAATTCTTAGAATTGAGTAAATTAAAAGATGAAAAAATAGCTGCAATAGGTGATGCGATTATTGATTTATCGATGTTTGAAATTGCTGACTATAAAATCGCTATGGGTAACGCTTGTCCAGAACTAAAACAAGCTGCAAGCTTTATTACTAATGATATTAATGATGACGGCATTAAAAAAGCATTTGAATACTTAGGAGTAATATAAAACTAGGTGTAAATTAATTAAAAGCATAAATAATCACAAAAGACCCTAAAGGGTCTTTTGTTATGTGATTTATATTTAAGTAAAATAAGATACTATTTAATTAAAATTACTCATTTAAATATTAGTTATTAAATATAAAAAAGAACTAATTCGACAAATTGTGAAATTAGTTCATATGATTTTATTATAATAATTAATGCTTATCTAAAGGGAAATTAAAATATGTAATAGCATTATTATATGAAATGTTTCTAATTATTTCATTTACAAATTCTGGATCATTAGGATATTCACCTTCCTCGATCCACTCACCAATTAGATTACATAAAATTCTTCTAAAATATTCATGTCTAGTATAGCTTAGAAAACTTCTTGAATCAGTAAGCATACCAATGAAATTAGCTAGGCATGACTGATTAGCTAAGCTTATCATCTGTTTACGCATACCAGCTATATGATCATTAAACCACCATGCACTACCGTGTTGAATTTTAGCCATTGCTTCATCACTTTGGAAGGATCCAATAATTGAGGCAATAATGTCATCATCATTAGGATTCAGGCTATAACAAATTGTTTTAGGTAAACGATCGTGAGTATTTAATAGATCTAGGAAATTAGCTAAATCATCAGTAGATGCTTTATTGGCTATTGCATCAAAACCAGTATCAGGACCTAATTTTTTAAAGTTTTGTGTATTATTATTACGCTTAGCACCGAAGTGTAATTGCATTACCCAAGAGCGTTTATGATATTCGCCAGCTAAATAAAATAATAATGCAGTTTTATATTTTAAGGCATCTTTTAAATTAGGTTTAGTATTTTTAGCATTAAGCAAGATAGCATCAAGTTCAGCTTCATTATATTCTTCACAAAACATATAATCAAGACCATGATCAGCTGCTAAGCAACCGTGACTCGCAAAATGCTCTATTCTTAAGCTAATAGCTTTTTTAAGATCCTTAAAACTTTCAATTTTAAGATTAGTAACTTTTTCTAAATCATTAAGATAAGATGAGAAACCATCTTTATCGATATTAAGTAATTTATCAGGTCTAAAAGCGGGTAAAACTTTTACCTTAAATGATTCATCATCCTTAATCATCTCATGCCATTTTAAATCATCGATAGGATCATCAGTAGTACAAATTAATTTAACATTAGAACGAATGATAAGATTAAGAGCTGAAAAAGAAGGTTCAGCTAGTTTTTTATTACAAAGTTCCCATACAAGTGGTGCTGTTTTTTCATTAAGAATACCATCATAATCAAAATAACGCTTAAGTTCTAAATGCGACCAGTGATATAAAGGGTTACCAATGGCTTTGGCGATTGTTTTAGACCACATTAAAAACTTTTCGTAGTCACTAGCATCACCAGTAATATATTTTTCACTAATTCCATTAGAACGCATTAAACGCCATTTATAGTGATCACCACCTAACCATAATTCAGTAATATTTTTAAATTTCTTATCGATCGCAATTTCCATTGGCGAGATATGGCAGTGATAATCTAAGATCGGCGTCTTACTTGCGACTTCGTGATAGAGTTTAATAGCAGTAGCATTTTTTAATAAAAAATCATCATTTAAAAATTGTTTCATAAGTACCTCTTGTCTAAATTATAACAAAGCTTAAAGGCTAAGAATATAATTAATTTAGGCTATTATAAAAAAATCTTTAGTTTTTAAAAAAACCTATTGCAAATAAATGGTTTTTATAGTATTATTATGTAGCTTTGCTATGATTTGGAAGGTTGCTGGTACGCCCATAAGCGTTGTACTAACCAGGGAATTTCCAAGGAGTAAAACTCAATATGAGTAGTGTAATGAAGGAGGAAGATTACATGGCAAAAAATAGCGTAAGAATTAAATTAAAAGCTTACGAACATCGTACATTAGATATCGCTAGTGAAAAGATTGTTAAAGCGGTAAATAATTATGGTGTAAAAAAAGTTATTGGACCTGTTCCACTACCTACTGAAAAGCAGGTAATTACAATTTTACGTGCAGTTCATAAATATAAGGATTCACGTGAACAATTCGAAATTAGAACTCATAAGCGTTTAATCGAATTGGTAGGTTTAGCACCAGAGGCAGTTGAAGCATTAAGCAGATTAGAACTTCCTAGTGGTGTAGATATTGAAATTAAATTATAAGAAAGGAGCATCATGAAAGGAATTCTTGGAAGAAAACTAGGCATGACTCAGGTATTTACTACTGATGGTAAATTAATTCCTGTAACTGTTATTGAAGTAGAGCCTAATGTTGTTTTACAAAAAAAGACTGTTGAAACTGACGGCTACGAAAGTTTACAGCTAGGTTATGAAGAATTAAAAGAAACTAAAGTTTCAAAACCGGTTTTAGGTCATGCGAAAAAAGCAAATACTAGTCCTAGAAGATTTGTTAGAGAAGTTAAGAATGATGATTTAATGAATCTTGAATTAGGTGCAAGTATTAAGGTAGATATCTTTTCCGCTGGTGATATGGTAGATGTTACTGGTATCTCTAAGGGTAAAGGATATAGTGGTACGATTGTAAGAAATAATGCTACAATCGGTCCTAAATCACACGGTTCAGGACATCATCGTCACATTGGTTCACTTGCTACTATTGGTAGAAATAATGGTGTTATCAACAAGGGAACAATGATGGCTGGTCAAGAAGGTTGCTATACTACAACTAATCAAAATCTTGAAGTTATTAAGGTTGATAGCGAAAAGAATTATATGTTAGTTAAGGGTAATGTACCAGGACCGAAAAGAGGTTTAGTAATCGTAAAGGAAACCGTTAAAAGAAATAAGAAAAAAGATGCAGTTAAACTGCTTAATGAGGAGGCTTAATCAATGGCAGTGTTAGATATCTTAGATTTAAGTGCTAAGAAAGTTGGCACAATTGAACTAAATGATCAGGTCTTCAATATTGAAGCAAATAAACAAGCTATTTTTGATGCAGTTTTATTACAAAGAGCTTCATTAAGACAAGGAACCCATGATACTAAATCACGTGCTGAAGTATCAGGTGGTGGTAAGAAACCTTTCCGTCAAAAAGGAACTGGTAGAGCTAGACAGGGTAGTATCCGTGCCGTGCAACATCGTGGTGGTGGTATTGCCTTTGGACCTACACCAAGATCATATGTCTTCAAATTAAATCGTAAAGTTAGAAGATTAGCTATTAGATCTGCCTTAAGTTTAAAATTACAAAATGAAAACTTAATGGTTTTAGAAAATCTTAAATTCGATACAATTAAGACTAAAAACTTCAATACTTTATTAAATAATTTAAAGATTGATCGTAAAGTTTTATTTGTTGTAGATGTTAATGAAGAATTTGAAAATGCATACTTATCATTAAGAAATTTACAAAATGTAAATATGGTTACTGTTGAAGGTATAAATGTTTATGATCTTGTAAATGCTGAAAAATTAGTTATGACTAAAGCTGCAGCCTTAAAGGCTGAGGAGGTATTAGGATAATGAGTAATGCAAGAGAAATTATTAAAAGACCTTTAATCACTGAAAAGAGCTTATTACTTAATGACTCAAATAATACATATGTATTTGAAGTTGCGAAAAAAGCGAATAAAATTAATATCAAACAAGCTATTGAAGAAATATTTAAAGTAAAAGTTGATTCAGTAAATACTGTTAATGTATCAGCTAAAAAGAAGAGAGTTGGTCGTTATCAAGGATATACAAGTGCTTATAAAAAAGCTTATGTTAAGCTTAAAGAAGGCAGCACAATCGAAATTTTTAAAGAAAAATAATTTATTAAAATATTGGAAGATAAATGCTATTTCCAGATAATTTGCATTAAGGAGGAATTATGGCTATTAAGAAATACAAGCCAACCACTCCAGGTCGTCGTGGTATGACTAGCCTAAGCTTTGAGGAAATTACTAAAAAGAAACCAGAAAAATCATTAGTAGTAAGTTTCTCAAAGTCAGGTGGTAGAAATAATACTGGTCGTATCACTACTAGACATCATGGTGGTGGTCATAAACAACTTTATCGTATAATCGATTTTAAACGTAACAAAGACGGAGTAATCGCTAAGGTTAATGCGATTGAATACGATCCAAATCGTAATGCTAATATTGCTTTACTACATTATGTAGATGGAGAAAAAAGATATATTATAGCTCCTAAGGATCTTAAGGTAGGAATGGAAGTTATTTCAGGTGAAAAAGCTGATATTAAGGTAGGTAATGCCTTAGAGATGCAAAATATTCCTGAAGGTACTTTCATCCATAATATTGAACTTCAAAAGGGTAAGGGCGGTCAGCTTGCTCGTGCTGCTGGATGTAGTGCTCAAATCCTTGGTTTTGAAGGAAAGTATGTAACTATTAGATTATCAAGTGGTGAAGTTCGTAAATTATTTAAGGACTGCCGTGCTACGATTGGGGTAGTTGGTAATGAAGATTATAATCTAGTAAATCTTGGTAAAGCAGGAAGAACCAGATGGTTAGGAATTAGACCTACTGTAAGAGGTAGTGTTATGAACCCTAATGATCACCCTCATGGTGGTGGTGAAGGTAGAACACCAATCGGTCGTAAGTCACCAATGACACCTTGGGGTAAGAAAGCTATGGGTGTTAAAACTCGTAAGAATAAGAAAGCTTCTAATAAATTAATCGTTAGAAGAAGAAATAGTAAGTAAGGAAAGGAGAAGATAAATGAGTAGAAGTCTTAAAAAAGGACCATTTTGTGACGAACACTTAATGAAAAAAGTGGAAGCACTTAATGCTGCTAATAAGAAAGAAGTTATTAAAACATGGTCAAGAAGATCAACTATCTTCCCTGACTTTGTTGAACATACTTTTGCTGTATATAATGGAAAAGAACATGTACCAGTTTATGTAACTGAAGATATGGTTGGTCATAAACTTGGTGAATTTGTGGCAACTAGAAAATTCGGTGGTCACGGAGATGATAAAAAGGCGTAGGAGGAATTATGGCAGAAAATAAAAAAATAAATAAAAAAGAAGAAACTGCTTCTAAGGCTCCTAAAACACCTGAAGTAGATCATGATAGAGCTGTAAGAGCTACTTCTAAAACTGTTCGTTTAGCTGCTAGAAAAGCAAGAATTGTTTTAGATCTTATTAGAGGTAAAAATGCTAAGGAAGCAATTGCGATCTTAGAATTTACCCCAAATGCTGGTAGTGAACCAGTACTTAAAACCTTAAAGAGTGCTATGGCTAATGCAACAAATAATCATCATTTAGATCGTGATAAATTATTTGTTTCTGAATGCTATGCAAATGAAGGAGTTACTCTTAAACGTTTTAGACCACGTGCTAAGGGTTCTGCTTCACCAATAATGAAGCGTACTAGCCACATAAGCGTGGTTGTGAAAGAGGGAAAGGAGTAAGATAATGGGTCAAAAGGTTAGTCCAGTAGGTCTTCGAATTGGTATCATCAGAGATTGGGAATCAAGATGGTATGCTGAAAAAGAATATGGAACTTTACTACAAGAAGATATAAAAATTAGAAAATTAATCGAAAAAGAATGCCAAAGTAAAGAACCACTAGTTACATTCCGTGATCATATGGTTTCAAGAATTGAAATCGAAAGATCAAAGAATCGTGTTGAAATCATTATCCGTACTGCTCGTCCTGGAATGTTTTTAGGAGATGAAGCTAAGAAGATTAGTCATCTTAAAAAACAATTAGAAAAATTAACTAAGGGTAAATTAATTAATATTAAAATTATTGAAATTGCAAATCCTGATTTAGATGCAACAATCGTTGCGAATAAGATTGCGAAAATGCTAGAAGAAAGACAAAGTTTTAGAACTTGTCAAAAACGTGCAATCCAACAAACTATGCGCTCAGGTGCTAAAGGTATTAAAACTTCAGTTTCTGGTCGTTTAGGTGGTGCTGATATCGCTAGAAGTGAAGGTTATTCTGAAGGTGTAACACCACTTCATACACTAAGATCAGATATTGATTATGCATGGGCTGAAGCGATGACTACTTATGGTAAATTAGGAGTTAAGGTTTGGATTTGCCGTGGTGAAGTATTACCAGGTCAAATGGTAGTTGAACCAGAAAAACCAAAACTACCAAAGCGTCCAGAAAGAAGAAATAATCGCAAACCTAATCGTTTTAATAAGGATGCTAGAAATAAAAATCGTGAACAAGCTATTAAGAGTGAAGCACATGAAAACACTCCTAATAACGAAACTTCAACTAATGAAGGAGGTAATTAATTATGTTAATGCCTAATCGTACAAAATATAGAAGACCTCATCGTTTATCATACGAAGGTATTTCAAAGGCTGGCCGTGATATTACTTTTGGTGAATTCGGTTTAGTAGCTATGACTGGTGCTTATGTAAGCAATCGTCAAATTGAAGCTGCCCGTATTGCGATGACTAGATATATGAATCGTGGTGGTAAGGTTTGGATTAAAATTTTCCCTCACCTTGCGATTACTAAAAAACCACTAGAAGTTCGTATGGGTAGTGGTAAAGGATCACCTGAAGGTTGGGTGGCAGTTGTTCAAAAAGGACGTGTAATGTTTGAAATTGCAGGTGTTAGTGAAGAAATTGCAAGAGAAGCTTTCCGTCTTGCGTCTCATAAACTACCTGTTAAATGTAAATTTTTAAAGAAAGGTGAATAGTCATGAATATCAAAGAAATTAGATCTAAAGATACCAAGACTCTTGAAAAAGAAGTTGTTAGTTTAAAAGAAGAACTATTCAACCTACGTTTTGAAAGAGCAACTGGTTCAATTGAAAATCCGATGCGTATCCGTCATATTAGAAAAACAATTGCAAGAATTAAATTAGTCTTAGGTGAAAGACAAAATGAAGTAAAGGAGGGCTAAAAAATGGAACGTTCTAAAAGAAAAGTATTACGTGGAAAAGTAGTTTCAGATAAAATGGATAAGACAATCACTGTCGAAATCAGTTCTAAAAAAGCTCATCCACTTTATGCAAAACGTGTTAAATTCAGTAGAAAAATTAAGGCTCACGATGAACTTAATGAAGCGAAAATGGGAGATACTGTAATGATCATGGAAACAAGACCATTATCTAAAGATAAACATTTCCGCTTAGTTAAAATCATTGAGAAGGCAGTAATTCTTTAGGAGGAACTTATGATACATAATGAAACTCGTTTAAAAGTAGCAGATAATACAGGAGCTAAAGAATTATTAGTTATTAGATGTTTAGGTGGATCTAAACGTAAATTTTCTAATATCGGAGATGTTGTTGTAGCATCAGTTAAGGTTGCACAACCAGGTGGAACCGTTAAAAAAGGTGATGTAGTTAAGGCTGTTATCGTAAGAACTAAGTATGGTATTAGTCGTGATAATGGTTCATTCATTAAATTCGATGATAATGCAGCAGTTATTATCAAAGATGATAAAACGCCAAGGGGTACACGTATTTTTGGACCTGTGGCTAGAGAACTTCGTGATAAAGACTTTATGAAGATCGTGTCTTTAGCACCAGAAGTACTATAGGAGGCTTTAAGATGAAAATTATAAAAGGTGATAAGGTTAAAGTCATTACAGGTAAATATAAGGGTACTATTGGTGAAGTAATCGAAGTTTTACCTAAGGAAGAAAAAGTTGTTATTGATGGTGTAAACATGGTTAAAAAGAATATTAAACCAAGTCAAGTAAATCCTGAAGGTGGTGTAATTCAAAAGGCAATGCCTATCCATGTTTCAAATGTAATGGCTTATGATGCTAAAGCTAAAGTAGCGTCTCGTATTGGTTTTAAAGAAGAAAAAGGTAAAAAAGTACGCTACTATAAAAAGAGTGGAACAGTAATTAAAGGGGGTAAAAAATAATGAACCGCCTACAAAAGAAATATCAAGACGAAATTAAATCAAGATTAATTGAAAAATTCAATTACACTTCAGTTATGCAATGCCCTAAAGTTTTAAAGGTTGTGATTAACTTAGGGGTTGGTGATGCAATTCAAAATTCTAAGGCTTTAGAAAATGCCTTTAATGAATTAATGATGATTGCTGGTCAAAGACCGGTTATTACCAAAGCTAAAAAATCAATTGCAAACTTTAAACTTAGAGAAGGTATGCAAATTGGTTGTAAAGTTACTCTAAGAGGCGAAAGAATGTATGATTTCTTAGATAAGTTATTCAATATCTCTTTACCTCGTGTTAGAGACTTTA
>JAEWGY010000018.1 GCA_023388035.1 Bacillota bacterium
TCTTCCCAAGTTTTACCCTCAACTTTTGTACTTAATTTTATTTTTTTATTATCAATTTTTACAATTTCTGACATTCGTTTCCTCCAATAAAAATTATAACATATGCAAAGTAAAAAAGCATCTTTATGATGCTTTATTATTTACCTTTACGAGCTTTTCTAGCTGCTTCAGATTTTAAACGTCTACGAACACCTGGTTTGATATAGTATTCACGTTTACGGGTTTCAGCAAGGATACCATTACGAGAAACTTGTCTTTTAAAACGACGTAAAGCATCATCTAATGTTTCATTTTCTTTCACTGTTACTTTTGCCATCCTTATCACCCCCTTTTTTAGTCTTAATTATTATAGCACAAGTTATCACTAAAACCAAATTAAATTAATTTAGTACCGCTACTAGTTCCTATGCGATCAGCACCAAGCTTAATCATTTCATTGAAATCTTCTTTAGTTTTAACGCCACCTGCAGCCTTAACTAAGCACTTATCTTTAACACAATCCTTTAATATTTTAACATCCCTAAAGGTAGCTCCATGAGTACTAAATCCAGTACTGGTCTTAACAAAATCAGCTCCTGCCTTAACTATTAATTCACAGGCCTTAAGCTTTTCCTCATCAGTAAGTAAGCAAGTTTCAATAATAACTTTAAGACAGCGATTACCTATCGCTTTTTTAATCTCTCTGATTTCATTTTCAACATAATCATATTCACCATCTTTAAGTTTAGCAATATTAATTACCATATCAATTTCATCAGCACCCATTTCAACAGCATCAATCGCCTCAAAAACCTTAACTTTAGTAGTATTTTGACCTAAAGGAAAACCGATTACAGTGCATAGCATGACATCACTATTTTTAAGTAATTCTTTAGCATAAGTAAGATAAGCAGGATTAATACATACTGTTTTAAAATCGTATTTAATAGCTTCCTCACATAATTTTTTAATATCTTCTTTACTAGCATCAGCCTTTAGTGCTGTATGATCAATATATTTAGCTAATTTCATTATCATTCTCCATTTCTTTTAAATATCTTCTTACAAAAAACTCATCTCCTTCATAAGCTTCTTTAGTATTATTTCGATACATAAACTTTTCACTGCCCTTACCAAGAATCAGTAAGCAATCACCTTTATTAATAATTTCCATTGCGTTAACAATAGCTTCAGCGCGACTTTCAATTATAACATAATTATGATTTTTAATAGAACTAGCAATCTCTAAACAGATATCACTAACTTTTTCATCTCTAGGATCATCTTCGGTTAAAATAATCATATCACAATTAGTATCTAAGATCTCTCCAAAAACAGCTCTTTTAAGTTTATCACGTCTACCTGCACTACCAGTGATTGCGATAATTTTTTTATCACTATCAGTAATTTTTTTAGCATATTCAAAAACCTTATTAAGACCATCTGGAGTGTGAGCGTAATCAATAATTATATTATAATCATGATCATTATCAATCCTTTCCATGCGACCCTTAATTTGATTTAATTTAGCTGAAAGATTAATTAATTTATTTAAATCATAACCTTCACTAGTAAGCATAGCATAGGCTGCTAGTAAATTATAAATATTAAATCTACCCACTAAATTAGTTCTAACTCTTTGAATCGTTCCTAAGGCTTTAAGTGTAAAGGTACTATGATCTTTTTCACAATTTATATCCATTGCCATAAAATCAGCAAATTTATCAATACCATAAGTAATTACTTTAGCCTTACAATCAGTGATTAAATTTAAGGCATTTTCATCATCGATATTAATAATCGCAACTTTATTAGCGGATAGTGAATCAAATAATATTTTTTTAGCTTTTAAATAATTATCAAAATTTATATGATAGTCTAAATGATCGTGACTTAGATTAGAGAAGATTGCATAATCAAAATCCAAAGCAAATACTCTTTTTTGTTCTAAACCGATTGAAGAAACTTCCATTGCACAATATTTGATACCATTACTTTGAAAATCAGCTAAGTACTTATTGATACTAATTATATCCGGTGTAGTTAGAGTTGCAGGAATTGTTTTATCATTATAATTAATCCCTAATGTTCCAATATAGGCGCAGGAACTAAAATTACTAATCAGATCATTTATAATTGAGGTGATCGTTGTTTTACCATTGGTTCCTGTAACACCGATTAGTTTTAATTTACTTGAAGGGTTATCATAAAACTTACTTGCGATATAAGCCATAGTCGTTTCTACTGACTTTACTTTAATATAAATCGCATTATCATCCAGTTTAATATCATCACTATATACAATTACTTTGGCACCTTTACTAATTGCTTCCTTTACGAAATCATGACCATTAAAACTTGCTCCTTTTAGACAGAAAAAAATAGAATCATTTAAATCTAAGCGAGAATCATAGGCTAAGGCTTTAATTTCAATATCAGGTGCATTTGGAATTATTTTCGATAACAACATTAATAAATTCTCCTTTAGTATATTTTAACATAGTTTTTAATTTAAATAATATCACTAATCGTAAATAAAACTTAAATTAGCAGCTAAAAAGATACCAGCTGTTTCTGCTCTAAGAATCCGTTTACCTAAACTTATTTCTTTAAAATCATGATCTTTTAATAGTGATACCTCATTTAAGCTGAATCCTCCTTCTGGTCCAATGATAAAAGCAATTGATTTAAAATCATCTTTAAGTTTAACTGTTTCATTACTTTTTTCATAGGCTATTAATTTAAGATCAGCTTTAATATTAATCGTTTCATTAAAATGTTTAAGATATTTAATTTCCGGAATTAGATTACGTTTCGATTGCATTGCAGCCTGTTTAATTATTTGTTTATAACGACTTAATTTCTTTTCGATATTATTATTCTTCACAACAGCATTAGCAGCCTCATAAAGATAAATCTTATTAATACCAAGTTCTACTAATTTCTGGATTAAAAAATCTAATTTATCTGATTTTAATAAAGGGATAATAGCACTTATCTTAGCGCTTAATTCATTAAAATTATCATCCTGCTTAATAATACTAAGACTAGCATTATCAAGATACGCAAAATAAGCCTTAGCACTATCTAAAGCAACTATTCTAATAATTTCATTCTTCTTAATTCTTAATACTTTCGCATGCTTTAAATCTTCATCATCAAGCATTTTTAAATCTTTTACAAAAAATTGATACATAATTTAATTCAGTCTTTCTATGTGAACTACACTCTATGCTAATCATAGGTGCTTCTTGCTTCACTCTTTACTGCATTTATCATTTTATTTCTAAAAATCAAAACGTCTTACACAAAGTCCACAAGCGTAAATTCGGATAGTTCCTATCCTACTAAATGTTTTATTTATCTTATGCTATTTTTAGAATTCTTAGACCTTCATTTTTTATATTTATTGCCGCATTTATATCTCTATCTATTTTTGCTCCACATTCACAAATATACATTCTATCATTTAGTCTCATTTTCTTTTGTTTTCCACAATTGCTACATATTTGAGTACTTGGATACCATTTATCTATTTTTACAAAATATTTCCCTCTATCATGTAATTTATATTCTAACATATTCTGAAATAATCCATATCCATTATCAAGTGTTGCTTTCCCATTACCAAATCCTTTATTTGACATCACTTTCATATCTAAACTTTCTACACATACTACTTCATACAAATTGGCTATCCTTGTACTTTCTTTATGTAAAAAATCTAACCTTTGATTTGATATATGATTATGTAATTTTGCAATTTTTAGTTTTGCTTTATCTCTATTTTTTGAACCTTTTACTTTTTTTGATAATTTTCTTTGTAATTTACTTAATTTCTTTTGAGATTTTCTATAATATTTAGGACTTCCACAAGTATTTCCCTTACTATCTGTGTACAGTCCATCTGATTTATAGTCTAATCCTAAAACTTTATTTGTTATTTCAATTCTAACTATCTTTTTACTATATTCAAATAATATGCTCGCATAATATGAACCATCTTTTTTCCTTACTTATTGTTGCTGATTTTATAATCCAGTTTTCTTCTGGTTCTTTGTGTATTTTTGCTTTTATTTTTCCTATTTTAGGCAACTTTATTTTATTATCTACTATTTGAATTGTTCCATTTTGATTATTTGTTGTATATGTTTTTTTACTCTTTTTAGCTGATTTATATTTTGGAAATCCTACTCTTTTATCTTTAAAAAAGTTTTTATATGCTTTTTGTAAATTTAATTGAACGTTTGCTAATGCTAAACTATCTACTTCTTTTAAGTATTCATGTTCTTTTTTATATTTCGCTGGAGCTATTTGTAATAATTGTTTAGTTTCTTTATAATAATTTATTTTATCTGACAACATCAAATTCCATATTTTCCTGCAACAACCAAATGTTTTTTGCAATAATTCTTCTTGTGATTTATTAGGATAAATTCTATATTTGATTGCTTTATTCATCACAATTTACCTCCTATCCCTGATTTTCTATATACTTTTTCAATGTTTTTTTAGATAGAAATTGTATTTTCTCCATATATGGTATGTTGTATAACTTTTTATTGTTTTCGCATCTGATATTTGATTATTTTTGAGTAATTGTTTTCTATATTTACATACTAATATCAAATGATACTGCAGTAAGTATTTATTATGACAGCCGCTATTCTATTTCATATTTTTATTTTATCAAAAAAATAAAAATATCCTGACAATTCATCTCACGAACCTAAAGCTTAGGAGATTTATTGGAAAATTATATTTAAAAAAGGAAAGAAAAACAGAGCCTAGCTCTGCTAACTTATTTCTTTAAACAGTTCTAATAATGCTAAAGCGTCTTCTTCCTTACCGCTTTTATCAAATTTAATTCCTGCTTTTAGACCGTAATTGCTAACTCCTTTATCCACTGCCATAGCAAAAGTTTCCTCATGCTTAGCAATGCTACCACTACTAGAAATAGTTAAAATTAAAGAACTATTTGCATCTAGGAATTTTTTACTAAGAT
>JAEWGY010000084.1 GCA_023388035.1 Bacillota bacterium
ATTTCTGCATTTTATTATTCATAATTATGTATACTTCTTAAATAAGTTAATATACTTTAACCCTTAAGCCCTCCTCTACTAACTCCATTAAGAATATGTTTTCTAGCAATTAGAAAAAGAATTATCATCGGCAATACTATTAATGTTGATCCAGCCATGATTAATTCAAAATCTCCACCACCTTCACCGCTGAAAATATATAGACCTAAAGGCAGTGTTCGATTAGTCCTTGAATTAATTACCAGCATTGGCCAAAAGAATGAATTCCAAGATGCTATGGCATTAAGTAAGATAATAGTAAATAAACTAGGTTTAGCTATCGGTACCATTATCCTCCATAGATACTTCCAATTACTAGCACCATCTATCCTAGCACTGTAATATAGAGCATCAGGGATTGATTTAAAGAAATTTCTAAGAATATAAGTATAGAATATTGAACTAGTAAAAGGAATTATTAAAGCAATCAGACTATCAATAAATCTTAACTTACTAATAGTTGTATAATTAGTAATCACTAACATTTCAAAAGGAACCATCATTAGTGATAAAAGTAAAGCAAAGATAACTTCTCTACCCTTAAATTTTAATCTTGAAAAGGCAAAGGCACCTAAGATCGTAGTAATTGATGTTACTAATGTACTAGCAAAGGTAACAATAAGGCTATTAATAAAGAAACGATCAAATGGTGCAGCCTTTAAAGCATTAATGAAATTATCAAAATTCAAAAAAGAATTAGGTAACCACTTAGGTGGGAATACCATTAATTCCTGCTTTGTTTTAAAGGCAGTAGTAATCATATAAAAGAAGGGGAAAATCATTATTAAAGCACCAATGATTAGTACTGTATATAAAGTTATGGTTTTAAGTAAATTACGATTCTTTTTCATCTTAATACCTCTTCCATCTTCTTTGAATTGCAAGCTGCAACATGGTTAAAATAAATAAAATTAAAAATAAGATAACTGAAGCTGCTGATGCGATTGCTAGTTGATCTTTTACATAGAAACGATCATAGATATAAAATACTACTGTATATAAATTATAAGTAGCACCAGGACTACCATTAAATAAGGTAAAGAGTTCAGTATAAACCTTAGATAAGGAAATAGTGTTAATAATTAAAATTAAACCGATGGTTGGCGCTAATAAAGGCAGGGTTATTCTAAAGAAGATTTTAGCTGTCTTAGCACCGTCAACCTTTGCAACGGTATAATACATAGGATCAATATTTTGAAGACCTGATAATACTAAAATAATAGTAAAGGGCATAATATTCCAAATTCCAAAGATGATTAATGCATAAATATTCATATTAGAATGATCAAGCCAATGAATAGGACTTAAATTTAATAATTTAAGAATATTATTAATCGCTCCAAAATTAGTATTAAACATTAATTTCCAAACTAAACCTACCGCTGTAGCACTAGTTACTAAAGGTAAAAAGAAGGCTGTTTGAAAGATGGCCATTCCCTTTATTTTATTATTTAATAAGGTTGCGATTATAACTGATAAGGAAGTTGAAATAGGAACTACGATCGCAACATAAATGGCGGTATTTTTAATTGCACTTAGGAAGTGGGGGTCATTAAGGATCCGTGCATAATTCGCAAGGCCATAGCCACTAAAATTACCTGAAAGAAAACGATAGTTTTCCTTAAATGAAATTAAAAAGACATTGATAACTGGATAAAGTGTCCAAAGGATAACCCCAATAATGAAAGGAGCTAAGTAAAAATAAGGTTCTAAAGGCCTGTTAAAACAACCATCATTATTATTTCTTGCCATAATTTCTAGCCTCACTTTCTAATTCAAAAAGAAAGACTCCTTTATCTTTTAAACGTATTGATAATATCTTATTATCGCTAATATCATTTGCGGAAATAAAACATCTAAGAGTTTTAGATCCTAATTTGATGAGTGCTAATTCTTCTTTACCCATTTCATAATTTTCAATTAGTTCAGCTTTAAAGTGATAATTCTCATCATCAATTATTATCGCTTCCGGTCTAATACCTAAATAATATTTACCATCTGCATATTGCTTATTTAATTTAAAGCTAAAACTACCATCAGCAAAAGTGAAAAGATCATTTGATAGTTCACCTTCTATGATGTTAATTGGTGGATTACCTAAGAAGGTAGAAACAAATAAGTGATTAGGGTCATTATATAACTCCTGAGGTTTTGCTTCTTGAATTAAAAAACCTTTTTTCATAAGTACAATTCGATCCGAAATTGACATTGCTTCTTCCTGATCATGAGTTACAAAAATAGTAGTAACTTTAGTTTCTTTTTGGATTCTTCTAATTTCTTCTCTCATCTCCAGTCTTAATCTTGCATCAAGATTAGATAAGGGTTCATCTAGTAATAATAGACGTGGTTTTTTAATTAATGCTCTGGCAATCGCTACTCTTTGTTGTTGACCACCTGATAATTGTGAAGGATAACGATCTAAATATTCATCTATCTTCACTAATTTAGCCATTTTAATGGCTTCTGCTTCTCTTTCCTTTTTAGGTACTTTTTTAATCTCTAAAGGAAAACAAATATTTTCAAGTACTGACATATGTGGATATAAGGCGTAGTTTTGGAATACTAAGCCTACCCCACGATGCTGTGGTGCTAGGTCTGTCACATCATCATTGTCAAAGTATATCTTACCATCACTTACTGGTAAAATACCACTAAGCATATTTAATAATGTCGATTTCCCACAACCACTAGGACCTAAAAGACAAATAAGTTCTCCATCATTAAATTCAATGCTCATTTTATTTACTGCAACTACTTTATCAAAACGCTTTGTAATATTTTCTAATTTAACCTTCATAATAACCTCTTTGTAAAATAATTATAGTATATTTAGGATTTTTTTTAAAGCGAATACAAAATAAAAGCAGAAGACTAATCTTCTGCAAATTGAGACATGTATAATTTCTCGTAGAATCCCTTTTTAGCTAATAATTCTTCATGATTACCAACCTCTACAATATCACCCTGATCCATCACAATGATCTT
>JAEWGY010000022.1 GCA_023388035.1 Bacillota bacterium
CATGGTAATATATTTATGACTCATAACAATCTCCTTCATGTCTATGTTTTGTGGTAATTACATTTTACATGAATTGATTTTGTTATGGGTTTTTATTTTATATTAGTGTCGCATTTAATTTTACAATTTATCAATTTAAAAAATATTAAGCCTTAATCATTATGCAATACCTACTTATTTGTTAACATAACTAATTATGCTTCAATGTGTGTTAACTATTAAATTTATTCCCTAAAGTATTAGCTCTAAGTATTAAATAAGCACCTAATTTTATTATTTTTAGTTATAATATTTATATGACAATTAAAGAAATACAAAATATCTTAAAAAGAGAAGGTTATAAAGCTTTTTTCTTAAAAACTGCTGATCCTCATATGTCAGAATACTTTCCTGATCATTATAATTTTATTGAAAAACTTACAGGTTTCAGTGGTTCTTTAGCTCAAATCATCATTACTCAGGATGAAAGCTTATTATTTGTTGATGGTAGATATCATCTTCAAGCTGAAAAAGAATGTCCTGATCTAATAGTAATGAAGTGGGGTCTTAAAGATGTACCTAATTATTTAGAATATCTTAATCAAAATTTTAATGAGGAAGATTTAATTTGTACTGATTTCAGATTACTTGATAGTCAAATTGCCTTAAATATTAAAGCTAAATTAAATCATCTTCCAATCTTTGAAAATAGTCCAAATAACGATTCTAAGATTTTTAAGCTAAGTGAAAAATATACAGGATTAAATTTAGTAGATAAGTTAAATATTCTTAGGGAAATCTTTAAGGATAAAAACTATTTAGTTACTACCTTGATGCTATAGCTTATAGTTTAAATCTAAGAGCTATGGATATCCCTCATACACCTGTATTTTATGCTTTCTTTATTTACTTGAATCATAATTTTTACTTATTTCTTAATGAAGCTAAATTAAGTGATGAACTAAGAAATGAATTAATAAGTGCTGGAATTAGAATTTTTGAATATGATTATTTCTATGAATTTCTACAAAACATCAGTGATGATGTAATTCTAGCTGATTTTAATCAATTAAATTATCACGCCTATAATTTACTTGTGACTAGTAATAAATTAATTCATTTAGATAATCCTATCGATCATCTTAAAGCAATTAAAAATGAAAGAGAAATTGAAGGTATGAAGCTTGCTCATCTTTATGATGGTGCTTCAGTTGTAAGATTATTAAAGTGGTTAGATGAGAGTGATAAGGAAGGATTAGATGAAGTTATCATCGCTGATAAATTACTAGAATTTAGATTAGCTAATAAGGCTATTGATTCTAGTTTTGATACCATTGCTGGATACAATGCAAATGGAGCTATAATCCATTATCATGCTTTAAAAGAGTCTTGTGCTAAACTTAAAATGAAGGAATATTACTTTTAGATAGCGGTGCTCAGTATCCTTTTGGTACTACTGATATAACCAGAACGATTGCCTTAGGTAATGTTACTAGTGAGATGAAAAAACATTACACCATCGTATTAGCTGCCTTTATCGAATTATCTAAAGCTATCTTTTTAGAAAAGACAAAACCTATGCAGCTTGATATTCTTGCTAGAAAAGAAGTTTATAAATACGGTCTTGATTATCGTCATGGCACTGGGCATGGTGTTGGAATGGCTTTATCAGTACATGAATCACCACCTAACTTTGCTATGGCTATTAGAAAAACGACCTCAGTAGATCTTAAAGAAGGTATGATTTTCTCTAATGAGCCTGGATTATATTTTGATAATAAATATGGTATTAGGTTAGAAAATCTATTATATGTAGAAAAGAAATTTGAAAGTGAATATGGTACTTTTTATGGTTTTAATCATCTAACTTATGTTCCTTTTGATTTAAATTTAATCGATGTAAATTATTTAAATAAAGATCAGATCGATTATTTAAATGATTATCATAAGGAAGTTTATCATAAACTTGAATCATATTTAAATGATGATGAAAAAGAATATTTAATGAATTTAACAAGGAGTTTATAATGCGATTTATCAGTTGGAATGTTAATGGTTTACGAGCGTGTATCAAAAAGGGTTTCTTTGATTTTTTAAGTGAATATGATCCAGATATTCTTGCTATACAAGAAACTAAAATGCAAAGGGATCAACTTGAACATGAATTCCCTAATTATCATCATTATATGAATGATGCTCTTAAAAAAGGCTATAGTGGAACGATGATTTTAGCTAAATTTCCCGCTATTAATGTTAGTTATGATATTAAAGGAGAACATCCTAAAGAAGGTAGGGTTATAACTTTAGAGTTTGAAGAATTTTATTTTGTTAATGCCTATGTTCCTAATTCTAAAGATGGTTTATTAAGACTGGATTATCGTATGCAATTTGAAGATGATCTAAGAGCTCATTTAGTTGAATTAGATAAGCATAAACCAGTAATTTACTGTGGTGATTTAAATGTTGCCCATAATGAAATCGATCTAAAGAATCCTAAGACTAATCATTTTAATCCTGGTTTTTCTGATGAGGAAAGAGAAAAATTCTCAATCCTTTTAGATAGTGGTTTTATCGATACTTTTAGACATTTATATCCTGAAAGGGTTAAATATAGTTGGTGGTCATATCGCTCAAGATCAAGAGAAAAAAATGTTGGTTGGAGAATTGATTATTTCGTAGTTTCAAAGCGTTTAATTGATCGCATAAAGGAAGCAGAAATTTTAAATGAGGTATATGGCTCTGATCATTGCCCTGTCCTTATTGAATATAATTAAATTAAAATTTATTAATTATTTATTTTAAGAAGATATAATTATTTTAAAAGTTAAAAAAGGATTGATTATAATTATCAATCCTTTTGTTTTAATTCATAATTCTTTTGTTAAAGATCTATCTTTATACCTCAATTATTCTACTTGCACCAAAATCCTTTGCAACTTTTACATATCTTTTAAAATATGCATCATCCGTAGTATTATGACCCATGAAATCAAGATGCTTTTCTTTTACGCCATATGGTCGATACTTAATTAACTTATAATAACATTTATCCTTAATAATGCTGGCAACCTTCGAAACTGTTTCATAATTTTCCTCATCTTTATTAGGAAAAATGATAGTTCTTACCTCATAAATTTTATCAATACTTAATAAGTATTCTAAATTTTTTAAGATTAGTTTATTAGATCCCTTGGTAAGTAAATTATGAAACTTTGGATCATAGGCCTTTACATCTAACATTATTTTATCAGTTACCGCTAATAAATCCTGATTTTTCTCAAAGTCATATAAGCCATTAGTATCCATAAAGGTTGTTAGATTAAGTTTTTTAACTAAAGTAAAAAAATCAACTAGAAAATCAGCTTGTAAAGAACACTCACCGCCGCTTACCGTTATTCCTTTAATATAGTCTTTAAGCTCTCTTACCTTTTCAAATAAAGCCTCAACGCTATATGAAACTACCTTAGGGCTAGCATAAAAAGGACATATTTTAATACAATTATCACAATTTATACAGACTAAAGGATCAAATACAACCTTACCATTTACTATGCTTAGAGCCTTGCTAGGGCAAGGATCTACACATTTAGCGCAATGATTGCAATAGTTAATTGTTTCTGGGTTATGGCAAAATAAACATTTTAAATTACATGATTGGAAAAAGATGGCCATGCGGTTATGAGGACCATCTACATTGGAAAAATTGATAATTTTATTTACGATTGCTGTTTTCATCTATTTGTAATCTACGCTTTAAAGCATTAGCACTATCATCAGCGCCTTTTCCAAATACTGTTACATTGTTTAGAGATTGCTTATTCATATTCAGTTTTGCAATTTCTGATTTTTTCACAAGATAGCCTGTAACTCTAACCACATCAGCATTTTCAAGATAACCAGAAAAATAGCGTAAACCATTTTTAAAGCTTCCTTTAATAATATCTAAAATAGCTTCTGGTGTCTTTTTATAGGTTTCTTCAAAACGGAAAATATCACCAGTACCTGTTGGAAAATATTTATGG
>JAEWGY010000054.1 GCA_023388035.1 Bacillota bacterium
TCCTAATACTATTTGGCACTCAGCATGGTCTTCAAAGGC
Source organism: Bacillota bacterium (assembly GCA_023388035.1). Lineage (GTDB taxonomy): Bacteria > Bacillota_I > Bacilli_A > Erysipelotrichales > Erysipelotrichaceae > RGIG5681. The sequence continues at coordinate 40 of JAEWGY010000054.1, forward strand.
GATTCCTGCTAACTATACCATTGAATTAACTAATCCTACTAAACTTAAAAATGTTAGTTATTATCCAAGAGTAAGTGGTGATAATGGACGCTTTAAAAAGATAAGCTTAGAAATTACCTTAGAAGATGATAGTATTATAGTTTTAGGACCATATGAATTATTAAATGATAATAATGTACATAGTGTAGCTTTAGATCACCTAGCTAATATTAAAAAGATTAAATATATTATTACAGAAAGTTATGGTAATCCAATTAATCAATTCGCCTCAGCAGCTGAATTTAAACTTAATAAGTATCTTGAGTTAATTGATGATAGTGATTTGAGAAATAAAATATTAGAAGCTAAAGCTTTGGATCCTAATATTTATCGTAATTTTTATATTCTAAATGATCTTACTGATAAAATACTTGATTATTTAAGTATTAGACATCTTAAGAGTGAAGAAAATCTTATTACTTATAATAATTTATTAAATGAATTAAATACAAAGCTTAATGCTTTAATACTAAAACCGGTAAGTATTAATGAAGATGAATTAATAAATGAGCTTAATAGTGAACTAGCAAAACACGAGCTTCTTATTAAAAAAGCCTTAGATCGTGAAATGATTATTGAGGAAGAAATTAATATTAATTTAATTAGAGAAGATATAGATAAGCTAATTAATGCTATTGAGAGCTTAGATTATGATAATCATGAAGTACTTAGCGCTAAATTAAAAAATGATCTTACTAATCTTAAAAAGCTAAATGATGAGCTAATAATTAAAATAACTAATGGTGATAAAGAGAAATTAGAGTTTATCATCAGTTATGCTTTAAATAGTGATTTTAGCACTAAGCGTAAGATAGGTTTAGATAATTTAAATGATAAGATTTTAAAAGCTAAAAAGGCCTTAGATAACAATGAAAGCGAGACATATCTTAACTATTATCACGAAATTAAAGAGCTTATTGATAATTTAATCGATTATAAAGTGGAATATGATAAGGCTATTAATAAAATTAAATATGATTATCTTTTAAATGATGAATATCTAAAGGAAGATTTAATTAAGCTTGAAAGAATGGTTAATGAGGAATTAATTATTAGTGAAGAAAATATTGATTTAAGATTAAATGAGCTTAATGAATTTATCAAAAATATTAGAAAGACTAATAATAAGCCTACTAATGATAAGGTAATTATAATTAAGCCAGTAGCACCTAGCCCTAATGATGCTGTGGTTAACGTAGTTAATACTAGTATAAATAGTGATGATATAAGTGAAAGTACTAAAACTTATAAAGAAATTAGCTTTAAGCTTATTGGACTTAATGACGATGTTTTAAATATAAGTAAGGATGATTTAACAAGCTATAGCGAGGCTGATTTTATCAAAGATGATAAGGATTTTATTGGATTAGAATATAATAATCAAATTTATAGCTTAGAAGAAATTAAAAAGCTTAATTTAAATAATGATGATAAAATAATAGCTATTTATAAAGCTAAAAATAAAGTTAGTGATGATAGTAAGACCAAAGTAGAAAATACAATTAAAGTAGAAAATACAATTAAAGAAGATAATAATATTAAGAATGATTTAAAAGTTTTTGCTTATACATCACTAGCAATCGCTTCATTAGCTATTGTCTTGGTAATTTTAATTAGAAAAGGAAAGAATAAATAATGAAAGGAAGACTTACACTACCAACCGATTTAGATATAATCGAAAAAACGCTTGAATTAAAAGAAAGATTAGGTGCTGATGCATTAAGGGACTGTGATGGTACTAATTTTCCTAGGGAATTAAAAGATGTTGATGCGAAAATATATGCAACTTATTATACTACTAGAAAGGATAATGAGTGGGCAAAAGCTAATCCTAGTGAGATACAGCAGGAATATTTAATGACTGATCATATTTGTGCCTTTGATGATCGTTTAAGCATTGAACTCTTAAAGAATTTTAATAAGGAACAATTTGCTGTTAATTATATTGATGATCCTTATGAGTATTGGGAGGTTATTGATAGAACCAGTGATAAGATTATTAAAGATTGGAGCTATGACAAAGAAAAGGGCACTGTAACTATTAAGAGTGAAAAATATCATGTATATACTGTAAGCTTTCTAGCCTTTCTAATATGGGATCCTGTCCATATGTACAATTATATAACTAACGATTGGCAAAATAGCGAGCATCAATTAACCTATGATGTAAGACAGCCTAAAACACGTGAATATGTAAAGAAGAAGTTAGATAAATATTTAAGCGATAATCCGCATATTGATGTGGTTAGATTTACTACCTTCTTTCATCAGTTTACCCTAACCTTTGATAATAAGAATCGTGAAAAATTCGTGGAATGGTTTGGCTATAGCGCTAGTGTTAGTCCCTATATTATCAAGGAATTTGAAAAATGGGCAGGCTATAAATTTAGACCTGAGTATATTGTAGATAAGGGCTATCATAATTCCTGCTTTAGAAATCCTAGCAAGGAATTTAAGGATTTTATGCGTTTCCAACAGATTGAAGTAGCAAAACTAGCAAGGGAATTAGTTGATATCGTTCATAGTCACAATAAGGAAGCAATGATGTTTTTAGGCGATCACTGGATAGGTACAGAGCCTTATGG
>JAEWGY010000090.1 GCA_023388035.1 Bacillota bacterium
TGCAAAAATAATTTTCTGGTTGCCTGTATCACATCATCATAATTAAATTCTCTAGCATAGCTATATTTCTTTTGGTATGCCCTCCATAAATTTCTTAGCTCTTCAGATGACACTATGGTTTCAATAATATCTTCACCTTGTACCCTTAAGATACTCGTTTGTCGTTTTCTACAAGTTGAGCTAAAAGCCTCATCGAGAACATCGTAGTCTATCTTTTTCTCGTAAATTGAGAAAAGCATATAGATATCATAGAGGTCTCTCATCCTTGTATTAAGAATTCCTCTTGCCAACACTGTTTGAAGTTTCTCTGCTAAAATGGTTTCTAGATTATATGACCAGAGGCTGATAGCCCTATCCTTTAGAAGTGGTTTGTAGTGATACTCTATAGCTCTAGGTGTGATAGCGTCTCCTGTTGAAATATCGATTTTAATTGGTGTAACCATATTCCCTACATAGGCATTCATAGATACACGGATACCTGGATATTCCATCGCATCCATAATCTCAGAGATATCTTTTATTTCAAAGGTAACATCATCTCCCATATCAATTGACGAAATATCTGTGATGACTCTTTGCACTTCGTCTTTCGATAAAGTATATCCTGTAATGCTTGTATCGATATCCATCGTACTTCTAAGAGATACGCCTATCATGGACGTAACCAAAAAACCATCTTTTATGACAAAGTTATCTTTGTAATTGGAACTTGCTATTCGCTTTAAAAAAACGCTCCATCATATAGGTCGTCATAAGGTTTCTTGGATCGGCACTTGTGTTTTTAGCTAGATTTTTAATTCTGACTTTTATCTGTTCCGACGATAATTTCATTATAGCAGCACCTCCAAATATCTCTTGATGACATTTTGAAGTCTGAAAAGTTTAGCATACTCCATAAGTCTATTTAAGTCTTTATCCGGTCTTTTCGCATAGGTTTTTAACGCTTGATTAAAATCTTGTATCTCAATGGTGCTACGATTTCTAATCATATCACAGATGGTTCTTTCTAGATTATACATTGGGACTTCATTTCCATCTCCATCTATTACCATCATTCTACCCACATCTAAAAGTTCCTTTTTTACGCTATAAACCTTACAGTCAAAATCCTTCATAATCCTACGAGCGTTGTAACCACTGTAAATGGTCAATGTATGCTTAATAGGTGGCCTATCCACGAGATTATGATAATAGAGTGCCTCATCATGAGAAAATAAGGCCTTTGGACATCTCTTATAAATGATAGCTAGTTCGTCTACCCACTCATCTTCTTTTACATATATCCCATGAGCAACTTTCTTATAATTGTTATCACTCAAATATTTGTAAAATTTAAATTTAGAAATTCCATTCTCTTTGGCAATATTTGGCGTAATCACATCATATGATTTAAACACGTCACTAATTGTACTCATAATATCACCAACCTTTCGTACTTATATTATATATTAAATATGCACAATATTCTAATTTAACTTTAAACTTTTGTGCGTATATCATTTATTATATATGCACAATTAGTTAATGATTCCTAAAAGATATCAAAATCACTTTAACCAGCCACTTCCTTATACTTAACATCTCGTTGCTTTTTCTGTCCAGATATCAAGCACCATGCCAATAGTAAGGAGGTGAGGTTTAGAAAGGGGTAATCCTATCTCAATACTTCTTTAAAAAAGAAGAGAATGATTGAAGTATCTGATGCTTTCGGTTCAGTTCACCTTGACTAAGAGAAACTGTTAATTATCACTCACTAATTACATTTCCTAACTAAATTATGCTAAAGCCTATTGTCTTAAAGTTTACTTAATATTAAAATATAGAAATGAATATTAATATCCTTATAAGTCAAATACTCTCAATGTATTTAATTTCTGCACTTGGTTTTGTCATTAAAAAGAAGGGCATCTTTAATGATGATACCGTTGCTAGAGTAACTACCCTTTTGTTAAAATTTGTTACCTTTGCGATTATCTTTATTTCTATCAGTAATAATCTAAATTATACTAATCTTAATCAGTTCCTTAGTGCTTCTACTTATACAGTAATCATCAATGTAATATATATGATTATTACTTTAGTTCTAGTTAAAACTAAGATTATTGATGGCACTGAAGGTTTTGCCTTAGTATTTTCAAATGCTAATTTTATCGGTATTCCATTAATAAGTGCATTATTTGGTTTTCATGCAGTGCTTTATATTGTACCGTATGTTTTACTACAATTTATTCTCATGTGGTGCTATGGTGTTTATTTACTCTCTAATAAAAGTCATGGTATGTTTAAGAAAATCTTTTTAAATCCTGCCTCACTCGCTACTTTTAGTGCCCTTACTTTAAGTCTTCTACAATTAAAATTACCTTCAGTTATAAATACCAGCGTTGAAAGTCTAGCAAGCCTAAATAGTCCTATCGCCATGCTTTTACTGGGTTGTTTTGTTGCGCAAATTAAACTTAGTGACATTCAAAATGTTTTAAGATTATTATTAGTAAGTATCGGAAGACTTTTCATTTATGCATTAATCGCTATTGCTGTCTTCTATTTTATACCTGTAACAAATAAAGAAATCAGCTATAGCTTATTAATAGCCTGCGGTGCTCCTATCGCAGTTTCAACCCCATTATTCGCTCTTTCTAATGGTGGTGATGTTAAAAAGGCTAGTTCCTTAGTTTTAATTTCTTCCCTTCTTAGTATTATCAGTATCCCTTTAATCATTTATTTAGCTGAAATAATACTCTAAATCCTTTCTTAACTTTGTTTTTAAATAGAATAAACGATTATCAATCTTCTTAATACTTAAGTCAAGAAAGTCGGCTATTTCCTTATAACTGTAGCCATCATTATATAATTTAATCAAACTTTGATCCTTGGTTTTTAATTTACTGAGGATTTTTTTATATTCTTTTTCAATCTCACTATAATCTCTATATTCATCTTCATATTTAAGTTTCTCACTATAATCACTTAATTCCATTGAATCAATACTGCGATAACTGTAATAATTATTTTTATTATGACTTTTCACAATCTTTAATAAGGCCCTATAAACAATTAAATAAGCATAGGTAGTAAAACTAGCATTACGTTTATAATCATATTCTTTTACTGCCTGCCATAAGGCTAAAAGGGCTTCCTGATATAAGTCATCTTTATCAATTCGAAACTCAGAAGGATAGATATAAAACTTTGTTATGATACTATAAATCATTCTTTTATACTTAAGTTCAATTTGGCTAAATAAACTATAATCACTCTTACATGCGATAATTAATTCTTGATCATTCATACTTTATTTAAGCACTAACTAACTTACTTACCTTCTTATAATTAATTTGTTTTTTATTGGATTTTTTATCATTTTTTCTTTTAAAGTTGTATAATATGTTCATAAATTATAGTAAACTATCAATATATGAACATTAAAAAATACCTTTCTGAATTATTAGATTATAGTCCTAATCTTAGTCAAAGAGAACTATCAAAACTTATGCACATATCACTAGGTTATGTGAATAAACTTATTAAGACTGAATTATTACCAGTTAAAAAAACTAAGCGTAGAGCTTTTTTGATCTGCGCTAGTCATAATAAACTAATTTCCTTAAGTAGTAATGCTTTTATTACTTATCAAAATGAAAGTCTGATTGAAAATATCATTAAAAAACTTAATGATGCTAAGATTAATGATATTACACTTTTAATTGATCAAAATAAGGAAGTATATGAAAAATATATTTCCTTGTATAAGTTAAAATATCATATTATAAAAAGTTTTGACTTAAATCATCTTAGACTTTCTTTAGACTTAAATAATAGCTTTATTATCGATACTAATTATTATTTTAAGGACAATCCTTTCGTTTATCATTATTTAGCTAATATTAATTTTATTAGTACCTTAGCTAATTTAAAATCACATTGTTTTAATAAGTCTTTTAAATTAATTAAGGGTAATAAATTCGCTTTATTAAGTAATTTTTATTACATTAATGACGTTTCAAAAATTCATCATTTTGATTATCGTTATTTAGACTGTTTAGCCTTTAATGATTTTAATTTTTATAAAAACTATGATGATATTTTTATTCCTGATAAGTATCTTAATTTAATAACTGAGACTTTTAATTGTAACTATAGTGATATTGAAGATTTAAAAGCTTTAAAAGATGGTATGACTAATGATTCCTTTTATTTTAAAATTAATCAAAAAGCTT
>JAEWGY010000091.1 GCA_023388035.1 Bacillota bacterium
GAAGTAAAGGATCCACTACCTTGTTTTATTACTAAACACTATCATTTAATGAACTATCAAAAAGCTTTAGAATATCTACATTACTTTAAAAAACCCAGTGACTTAGATTTAAAGGAAGCGATTAAAAGATTCAAATATCAAGAATTAATTAAAATGCTTACTTTAAAGAAGAGTGATCCTCGAAATAAAAGTAAGGACTATTGTATTTTTAAGTCACAAATTAATGATTTTATAAGTAAGCTTAATTTTAAACTCACTACTAAACAAAAAATGGCTGTAGATGATATTATTAGCGATTATCAAAACCCTAAAGTTCTTAATCGTTTTCTAATTGGTGATGTTGGAACAGGAAAAACAATTGTAGCTTTTATTGCAATTCTTATTAGTTTTTTAAATAAGCGAAAAGCTCTTTTCTTAGCACCTACTGAAATTTTAGCTAATCAGCATTATGAAGATGCTTTAAAATTGTTTGGTAATGAATTTAAAATTAGTTATTTATCATCAAGTATCAAAAATTCAAAAGACGTTAAAAAACAGATTAAGCAAAATGATTTTGATTTATTAATAGGTACACATAGTCTTTTTGCTAAAGATTTAAACTATCAGGATATTGGCATCTGTATCGTTGATGAACAACAGCGTTTTGGTCAAGCACAAAGAGCGATAATGTTTAAAAAAGCCAATGCTGATTATGAGTTAAATTTATCAGCAACACCGATACCTAAATCAATGGCGGATATTCTTTATTATGGTTCATTAAATACGATCATCGATGAATATCCTAACAATCATAAAAAGGCTAAGACGATCTTTATTAATAATGAAAGAATCGCAACTAATAAAGAATATTTTAATGATTTAGTTAATACCTTAAAAAGAGGTGAAAATATCTATGTAATTGCACCATATATCAGTGATGAGAGTGATGGTGATATTAAGACGGTAGCTGAATTAGAGAAGGCTTTTAAAGCTAATATTGATTCTAATCCCTTAAAAGATTATCCAATTTTTACTTTACATGGTGATCTTAAGGCGGAAGAAATTAATAAGTCCTTAAATCAATTCGCAGCTTGCAAAGGTGCTATTCTAATTGCAACAAGCATGGTCGAGGTAGGTATTAATGTAAAGCATGCGAGTAGAATATTAATCTATTCTGCTCAGCAATTTGGTAGGAGTCAAATTCATCAGTTAAGAGGACGTATTCAAAGAGGACACTATGAAGGAATTTGTTATTTATTATCTAATACAACAAATCCTCAAAGTATTGAAAGATTAAAGGATTTTGAGATTAATAGTGATGGATTTAAAATTTCCCTTTTAGATCTTAAAGATCGAGGACAGGGCATTGAGGCCAGAGAGCTACAAAGTGGTAAGGGTGAGCTACGCTTTACTAATCTTGATGACGAAAATGATTTAAACCTTATAAAGGAAATAAATAATTATTTAGATGAAATAAATAAAGAACCAAACTTCAAAGAGGCAATCGATAATTATCGTATGATATTTATAGGAGATCATGATGAATAAAAATTTAGATAATTTTCTAAAAGAAAATGGAATTATTATTAAGAATAAAAATTTAATTAAAACCGCCTTTACCCACAGTTCTTATCGTAATGAACACGGCGATTCAATAGAGGATAATGAAAGACTAGAATTTATCGGTGATGCTGTTTTACAGATTTACTCATCTGATCTTATTTATCATCATTTTCCTAATATGCCAGAAGGAAAGATGACTGTCTATAGAGCTAATTTAGTTTGTGAGAAATCCCTAGCAAAATATGTTCATAAGTTTAAATTAAATGATTACTTACTATTAGGTGTAGGTGAATTAACACAGGGTGGTAAGAATAAAAATTCGATTATCGCTGATATGTTTGAAGCCTTCATTGGTGCCATCTATTTAGATCAAGGTTTTGAAGTAACTAAAAGATTACTAGACGTGATTATAAAACCTTTTATCAATGATGATATTGATACCATCGATTATAAAACTAGACTGCAGGAATATATGCAAGCAGATTCTAGGATAGTTAGCTATCGCTTACTTAGCAATAGTGGACCTAGTCATGATCCAATCTTTGAAATGGCAGTTATCGTTGATGATTTAATTATTGGTAAAGGGACGGCAGGATCTAAAAAGGAAGCCCAAAAATTGGCAGCTAAGGATGCTCTTAGTAAATTAGCGAGGGAATAATATGAGTTTTATTAAGATATTAGATGATGAAAAATTAATTGAATACTATGAGTTTTTTAATAATTTTAATCTTTTAAATGCTATTTATTATAAAGAGGATAATCATCTTGAAATTCATTTAGCTAATGAGGATTTATTACCACTTGCGGTCTTTAATTTATTACATGAAGTTTTCACTAAGCAGCTTAAAATTGATTGTAAAATTTCGATTGAATATAATAATTACCCTTTATGGATTGTATATGAATACTTAGATGAATTTAAAGAACAGTATAATTTTAAAAATATCGAGATTACTTTTAGTAATGATAGTTTTTTATTAAGTGAAGATGATCCTAAAATTAGCACCGAATGTCATGAGAAATTAAATGAATTTATTAAAAAGTATTCATTAAATGTACAGATAAATAAAATTAAAAAGCTAAATGATAATTTAAAGATCGAAGAAAATGAGATTCAAAAAATATTAAATGATAAAAGCTTAAATAAAAAAGAAAATAATACTAAAAATAAAAATTATGTTACAAATAAAAAATATAATTTAGTTAAGATCGCTAATATTAATGAAGCTACTAAAAAAGTTACAGTTGAAGCTGATGTTTTTGCTACTAGTCTAGAAGAAAGATTAGCCAAGGGTAATTTATTTAGGATTTTTAGACTCGGTCTTTATGATCAGACTGAAGCTATTTTTGCAGATAAAATTGTGAATGAAGCAGAAATTGAACTTTTTTCAACAATTAAAAAAGATGATAAAGTTCGTATAAATGGTGAGGTTGTAAGTTTTAATAATGAAATTAAAATAAAAATTGAAAGTCTTGAAAAACTAGCTAATGATTTTGACTATGTAGATGATGCTAGCGAAAAAAGAGCAGAACTGCATATACATTCAAATAAATCAGATTTAGATGGTATTCTTGACATCAGTGATTTTATTAAAGCTAGTTTTAAAATGGGTCATAAAGGAATGGCTGTTGTTGATAATCTAGGTGTTCAAGCCTTTCCTAAGGCTCAAAAAACACTTAAATCCTTACTTAAGGAAAATGAAAATAGTGATTTTAAAGTAGTTTATGGTTGCCAATTTAAGGTGGCTTCACAGGAGAATTTTGTTATTGATAAGAAGGTGAGTGGTGATTATAAAGATCATTCTTATGTAATCTTCGATTTAGAAACAACAGGACTTTCACCTTACTATGAAAGAGTAACCGAGTTTGCTGCAACCATTTATGATCCAGGTAAACAAATTAATGAAACTTATCAATTTTTCGTTAATCCTCATCGTAAATTAAATAGCTATATTACCGAAAAAACCCATATTAAGCAAAGTGATGTAGATAATGCTCTTGACTTTAAAGATCACCTTGAGACAATTAAAAAGATCTGTGAGAATCGGATTTTAGTTGCTCATAATGCCAAATTTGATATCAGTTTTCTTAATGCTGAATTTAAAAGAGCTAATGAGCCTGAGTTAACTAATCCGGTTATTGATACGCTTGCTTTAAGTAGGATTTTAAAACCAAAATTAAAGTCTCATCGACTTGGTAATGTTGCGAAAAATTATAGTATTCTTTATGAGGAAAGTAAAGCTCATAGAGCGGATTATGATACAGATATTCTAGCCCGTGTCTTTGTGAAAATGCAAGAAGATTTAACTATCATGGGTATAAATAATTTAGATGATTTATTTAAATTAAATGATCAAATTGAACTTAAATCACATAATTATGATTTAAGTGTCTTAGCCTTAAATGATCAAGGTCTTAAAAATTTATTTAAATTAGTTTCAATTGCACATACGAAGGAATATTCATATGTTAGTAAAAGTGATGATGTCAATAATGATTTAAAATCAGGTTTAACTAAACCACGTCTATTTAAATCTACAATAAGTGAAAATCGTGATAATCTTTTAATCGGTTCAGCATTAATTGGTGGTGAAATCTTTGAAATTGCTGCCTATGGTAGTGAACAAAGCCTTAAAGAGGCAATTTCCTTTGTTGATTATGTTGAAATAATGCCTCTAGCATCCTATCAATTTTTAGTTGAAACCAATAAAATTGAATCAATTGCTATTTTAAAAGATATTTTACTTAGAATAATTAATTGTGCTAAAACCTTAAATAAGCTAGTTATCGCTACAAATGATGCTTATTATTTAAAAGATGAACAGAAAATTTTCCGTGATGTATATATTAATACTAAGGGTATTGGTGGTGCTAGACATCCTTTATATATCTATGATGATTTTAAAAGATCGAAGATTAAAAGCCCTAATCATCGCATGTTAAATACTAATGAAATGTTAGAAGCATTTAGTTTTTTAGAAGACGATGCTTTAATTAGGGAAATAGTTACTCAGAATCCTAATAAGATTCTTGATATGTGCTCACAATGTTATCCAGTGCATAGTAAATTGTATCCACCGGTAATTAAAGACAGTGATAAAAATTTACGTAAAATTGTATACGAAAAACTAACTGCAGTTTATGGCGAAAGTCCTGATCCTCTAATTAAAGAAAGGATTGACAAGGAACTAGCTACCATCATTGAAAATGGTTATAGCGTTGTTTACTATGTTTCCCATTTATTAATTAAAAAATCTAATGATGATGGTTATTTAGTTGGTTCAAGAGGATCGGTTGGATCATCACTAGTAGCGACCATGGCTGGTATTACTGAAGTTAACCCACTGCCTCCGCATTATATCTGTCCAGCATGTAAATATTTTGTTTGGCAAAATGATGTTTTATCAGGATATGATTTAAAGAGCTGTAATTGTCCTAAGTGTAATCATTTAATGAAGGGTGAGGGTCAAAATATACCTTTTGAAACCTTCTTAGGCTTTAAAGGTGATAAAATTCCTGATATCGATTTAAATTTCAGTGGTGAATATCAAGAATTTGCCCATGATTTTACTAAGGAAGTCTTTGATGATAAACATGTTTTTAGAGCGGGTACAATTTCTACTGTTGCTAATAAAACAGCCTTTGCTTATGCTAGAGAGTATCTGGCGAGTTTAAATCATGAGCATAAGTATTCTAAGGCTTTTATTGAATATTTAGCTGCTAATTGTGTTGATGTAAAAAGATCAACTGGTCAGCATCCTGGAGGGATTGTTGTAATACCTGGAAATATGGATGTAAATGATTTTACACCAATTCAATATCCAGCAAATAAAACTGATGCGAAGTGGTATACAACTCATTTTGATTATCATGATATCCATGATAATGTTTTAAAATTCGATATTTTAGGACATGTTGATCCTACCGCAATGAAATTTTTATTTGAGATCACCAAGGTTGATCCCTTAACCATACCTTTAAATGATGAAAAAGCATTATCTTTATTCTACAGTACTGAGCATTTAAATTTAATTGATAAAAATTATACCGCTACTAATGCAGCACTAGGTTTACCTGAATTTGGTACTAAATTTGTTAGAGGGGTACTAGCCGAAACCAAGCCACGATGTTTTTCCGATTTAATTCAAATATCGGGATTAACCCATGGAACTAATGTTTATAGTAATAATGCTAAAGACTTAATTCTTAAAGAAAATATTCCACTAAAAGATGTCATCGGTTGTCGTGATGATATAATGACTAAATTAATTAGTTATGGACTTGATAATATAGATGCTTTTAATATTATGGAAGATGTTCGTAAGGGTAAGGGTCTTAATGAAAAACATACTAAACTGATGATTGAAAAAGGAGTTCCTAAATGGTATTTAGACTCATGTAATAAAATCAAATATATGTTCCCTAAAGCCCATGCGGTTGCCTATGTTATTATGGCTCTAAGAGTTGCGTGGTATAAAGTCTATTATCCTTTAGAATATTATGCCTGTTATTTAAGTTTAAGAGTGACTAAATACGATTTTGAATTATTATTAAAAGGTAAAGATGCTATAATTAATAAATACGAACTCTTAAAAGAATCGCAGATTATTTCAGACGAGGATAAGGATTATATGGATTGGTATGAAATATTAGTGGAAATGTTTGCTAGAGGTTATACTATAAGTAATATTGATTTAAAATTATCAGACGCTAAAAATTTTATTATTAATCCGAATAATAAAAAGGAATTAATACCACCTTTTATAGTGGTAAAAAACTTAGGAGAAGCAGTTGCTAATAAAATAATCAGTGCAAGAAATGAAGCTGAATTTGCTAATATTGAAGATTTTAAAAAACGTAGTGGCGTAACTAAAACACATTTAGAGAATTTTAGAATGATGAATGTTTTTGAAGGTTTAGAAGAAACTAATCAATATACTTTATTTTGAGGTGAAAAATGAATATTGAACAAAATTTAATAACTATTTTAAATGAAAGTATTAAACGATTATATGATTATAATTGTGAACCTAATGAATTGATGATAGAGATCCCTAAGGATAATCGTAATGGTGATTATGCTAGTAATATAGCCATGCGTCTTTGTAAAAAACTAGCTAAAAATCCTAGAGAATTAGCTCTTCAAATTTGTGATGATATTAGAATTAAAAATGATCCATTAATTGCTGAAATCAGTGTTGCAGGACCTGGTTTTATCAATTTCCGCATTAATAATAAAGAATTATCAC
>JAEWGY010000058.1 GCA_023388035.1 Bacillota bacterium
AAAAAAGACTCCAAAAATGGAGTCTTAAAAACTTGTTGTAACATTTAAAGTGAAGTAAGTAAGAAAATCTAAAAGCTTAGATTTTAATGAATTAAGTTTTTTCTTGTCTAATACTAACTTAATCATGACACCTCTTTCAATTTAACTTCTTACAATCTTATAATCTTTTGCAAGTAATTATTTTAATTTTATTTCCGCAATTAAAGGTAAGTGATCAGACCAAGGACTATTAACGGTAAAGCTATCAATTATTTCAATATTCTTAGATACAAAAATATTATCAATAGGTCTATTACCCTTAGTAGAAATAAAGGTATCTAAAAATTTATCATCTTTACCATTTGCCATATAAAAGTCTTCCTTAAAGATTTCAAATTCATCACCGTAATTATTATTGAAATCACCAGTAATAATTTTATATTCTAATTTATCATTTTTAACTGCCTTAATAAGTTCTTGCATTTGCTTAGTACGTAAGTCTTTTGATTCGTAGCTTAAATGAGCATTATAAAAGGCAATTTTATTTCCTTCCCACTCAAATTCAACCCTTTGATAAACTCTAGGTTCTAATCTATCAATTAAAGGAGTATCCGTCTTAAAATCCTTAAGTCTTTTTTTAGCATCTTCATCACTTGCACGATATTCATAATATAACTTTCTTAATACATCTTGTTTTAAGGGTTTTTCACCATCAAATACCTTAAATGAATCATTGCTTAATTCCTGCTTTGAAACAACAGCGATACCATAATAGCCTCCCGCAAAATCAATAGCATTAGCAAAGCGATGATGAGGATAGTAATTATTAAAACCACTTAGACTATTAAAATCCTCATCTGAAAAGCGTTTATTATTATAATTAACCTCTTGTACTCCTGCTATTTGAACATTATAGTCATCAAGTAATTTAGCCTGTGCTAAGGAATCATTAATTCTAGTTGCACGTAAATTATAGGTTGCAACCTTAAAACCGCTTGTTTCTTTATTCTGTTTCTTTGCACAAGCTGTTATAAATAATAGAATAATTAAAAATAAAATTAACTTTTTCATAAAACTCCTTACCATGATCCTCCACTTGAGCCACCAAAACCACCACCTGAAAAGCCGCCTCCAGATGATCCGCCGCTAAAACCACCACTCCCTTTACTCGCTTTTGGAATACTGCTTACATAAGAACTTCTAGAGCTATAAGCAAGATTGCGATAAAAACGCTGACTTAAATAAATACTGCCAGCATTAATGCCAACACTTGCCAGCATGGCTACGCTAAATTTCTCTAACCATAAATTAGTTAAATTAAAAGCATAGGCATAAGGTAAAACATCCATAAATAAATTTGGGTGATCCTTAGCTAATAATTCAATTTGATCTTTTTGAGTATCCTTAATAAATTTTTTAAACCCTTCAACATAAGCCATTTTCTCAACAGCATAATCACTATACTTGCCCATATAGGATGCGATTAAAATATTTAGACAGTTAATAAAGCACATTAAGACATTTGGTATGATTAACTTAATACTAAATAAATATGATATAAAAAACAGAAAGCTATGAACTAAGAAGCCTATTATACAAAAACCGACATTAATAAATCTTTTCGTTCTAACAAGTCCTATTCTTGAAGCGAAAAAACAGCTAAAAATAAGTTGCACTAGACTTGCGATAAAGATAAGAAAAATTAAAAGTAAAAATTCTTCTTGATGAAATGATTTAATTTTATAATTAATCTCAAATTGCTTTGATAGATAAAAATATAAGTAAGCGAAAGAGATAATCGGTAAAATATAGGAATAAATACTGCCATGATATAATTTGCGCTTACCTTTAAAATACATATATGTATCAGATACACATCTCTCATGATATTTATAAAGATTAATTGATTTATCCTTAAGACTTATACTATCTTTTTTACGGAATAAAGCATTCATTAAACGTTTTAATTTAGCATCATCACCATCATAATCCTTAAGTTTGGTAATTATAATTTCCTTCTCTACTTCCTCAAGTTTTAAATAATGGTCTTTTGCTAGTAAAAAGATCATAGCACTCGATGCTTGAATATCGATTTGGAAATTATTTAAATATGAAGCTTTTAAAGGATCAAGATCCTTTGGTAACTCAAAGGTTACTGGAGCAATTATTTTTTTATTACGACCATATAAATAGTGTAATACAATAAAGCTTATATTGATAATTACAAAAATGATTATCCAAGGAATGGTATCATTTAATTCAAAGCTACTAAAATTAAAATAATTCTCATTTAAATCAAGAAAAACGGTGAAATTACTATCAGCCTTAATAGGATTAATAAGACTTGCACTGATTGTATTAGAACCAATTCTAAGATCCTTTAATAAATCATTATTTTCTAAAGCCTTAATATTGGCTAAATCTAAATTTACCTTATTAAGATAAAATTTCATTTCTTTAGCATTAAATTCTTTAAAAGATTCAATTCTAAAGGACATCTCTTGAATTGAAGTATCCTTTTTACCTAAAAGATTTAAATATAAAAGATCATGTTTATTTTCTAAATCAAGATTAGTAGTATTGATACTATAGGCAATACGATAGGTTTCAAACTCATTAGCATAATAGTCAGGTGATCCTATGATAATTGTTTTCCCATCAAATGATGATTTTACTTCATATTCATGTTTTGAAAGTAATTTAATATTAGTAATTGGAAAAAAGTAGCGATGCTCTTTATTATCAAAAAGCATATCATATTTCTCAGGAATATTTAGATAAATTCCATGTTTGAAAGGACTATCAAACTTTGTCTGATATTCCTCAATAATATCAATACGACCATCTTCATTTAACTTTACATCGATATGATATTTTAAAAATTTATACTGTGAGGCACTTGCCTTAGTATTAAAATTTAATAAGCAGAGAAAAATTAAGAATAAACTGAATAATTTTTTAAAATGAAATTTCAACATTTTCACGTTCCCTACTTTCAATTTCAAAATAAGGATATGTCTTAAAACCAAAGATACCAGCAAAAATATTTAAAGGAAAACTTTGAACCTTAAAATTATTCTGTTTAACCTGAGCGTTATAATATAAACGTGATTTTTGAATGCCATCTTCCACTTCAGCTAATTTAGCACTTAGATCAATAAAATTCTGATTTGCTTTTAGGTCTGGATAATTCTCTGCTACTGCAATTAATCTTCCTAAAAAGCCATTCATATTAGCTTCAGCACTAAGTCTTTCACTATCAGATCTAGCACCAGCAATGCTTGCTCGAGCCTTAGTGATATCATTTAATAATTCTTTTTCATGTTTTGCATAGCCCTTAACAATATTTACCAGATTAGGAATATAATCAAAACGTTTCTTTAGATATACATCCATTGTAGCGAAAGCTTCTTCTACTCCTACTCTTAATCTTAGTAATGAATTATAAATAACAATCACTTGTAAAACAAAAAGTATTATTGCACTGATAATAATAATTAATTTTAAATCCATAATGTCACCTCTTATAATAAAATTATATCACTTTTCAAATTTAATGTCTTATTATTGACAATATTTTAATTTTTTATTATTATTCTTAGATGATTAAGATTAATTTTAAGCTACTTTGCAACTTAGAAACTAAGATCGATAAATCTTTAATTCTACCAAAGAAAGTTAAAGATTTAAATTTCAGCACTCAAAATGCCAATATTAATCTTAAGCTTAATGCTGACAATACTATTCTAATTAATCACACTAAGGATCATCGTTTAGTTATTAATTTTAAAAAAGCTCGCTTTTATGTAAGTTCTGATTTAGGTTCTTTTAATGAGCAATTTAGTATTATTAAGCATTTAATCTTAGCTGATCGTCGTGAAATTGAATATGCAATTAATGATGATCAATTTAAGATAATTTATCAGGAGGAAGTTTATGAATTCAATGATTGAAATTGCTTATGATTTTATCAAAAATAAAAAAAGGTCTGTACCCTTTGCTAGAATCTATGATCATGTCTGTGATACCTTAGATTTTAGCACAACCAAACGTGATAATAAAATGGCCCAATTTTATACTGATTTATCATTAGATAACCGTTTTACCAATGTTGGTAATAATACCTGGATAGCAGCTAGTCGTTTAAAATATGATGAGAGCCATGTTAAAATAGAAGATTTATTAATTGAGGATGATGAAGAAATAGTTGATGAAAGCGAAGAAGAAATCGAAGGTGAAAAAATTATTCTTCCTTTCGCTTCGATGATTAAAGATGATTATAATGATGAATAAATAATTTAAAGAAAGCTTAAGCTTTCTTTTTTCTTAAAAATATTTGACTTTTTTCCTTTTAAAAGATATATAATATAAATATCGGAGGAAAGAAAAAATGAAAAAATTATTAAGTTTATTACTTGTTTTAACTATTTCATTAACTGCATGTGGTAAAAAGGAAACCACTACAAGTGACGCAAGTAATAACGATGCAAATGCTTCACGCTATGCAAATGTTGAACCAAATAATTCTGAAATAACTATTTGGCACTCATATACTAAAGCTCAAGAAGAAGCTTTAACTAATAGCGTTGAAAAATTTAATGCTGAAAATGGTTTAGGCATTAAAGTTAAATTAGAATCACAAGATTCTAAGGGTTTTGAAGGAAAGGTTAAACAAGCTATCCGTGCTGGTAATGGACCTGATTTAATCATTCACTTCTCGACTGCAGCAGCAGAATATGTAAGAGATGATTTAGTTGTTGATTTTGAAGAATTAATCGCTAATGAAAAATTTGGTATTCCTAATTATCTAGATGGTGTTAATCCTAACACAATCAAGGAAGTTGATGGCTTTACTGATGGTAAAATGCATGTTTTCCCTTTAGTATCTTCTGGTCCTATCTTTTTCTATAATCAAGATCTTTATAATGAACTTGGTTTAAGTGCACCTAAGACTTGGAATGATGTCTTTGCAAATGCTGAAAAAATTAAAGCAGCTCATCCTGATAAATATGGTTTTGCAGCAGATTCTTTACCAGATTATGCACAAACTTTAATTTCTCAAAATAATAATGGTGAAGTATTCAATAAAGAATTAAAAACAACCTTTGCAACTAATGAAAAGGTTATTGCAGCTGTTGCGAAATATGGTGAAGCAGTTAGCAAGGGTTTATATATGAACGCTCCTACTGGACAATATTTCTCTGAAGATTTTAACTCTGGCTTATTAGCTTCATACATCGGTTCAGTAGCAGGTGTTCCTTACATTTCGCTGCCAAACCTTGGTTTAGCTCCTATGCCACAAACTGAAGGTGGTACTCCATTTACTCCAGCTTGGAATAGAGGTGCTATTGTCTTTAAATCAACACCAGAAAAAGAATTAGCAGCCTTCTTATTCGTAAAACACTTTGCTTCACCAGAGCAAAATGCCCTATTCTGTAAAGCAGCTAACTATATTTCACCATATAGTGCTACTAGAGAACATCAAATTTATCAAGACTTCATTAAGGATGCGAAGGGCTTAGAACATCTTCAAGCTGAAATCGCAGGTGCTTATGCTCCAGTATCTGGTACTTCATCATTAAGAGAAGATCTAAAAGCTGCCTTAAGCGAAGTAGCTGGTGGTATTAAAGATGCGAAAACTGCTTTAAGTGATGCTGCAACAAGTGCTGATATGCATTTAGCTGAATCAAATCAATAATTTACTTAAATTGCATATATTAAAAAGTGAACCAAAGCTTAAAGGTTCACTTTTTTTAATTATAATAACTGCATGTTATTTAAGAATGAATTATCTTTTTCTAGGTAATAAAGATCCCTGCTTAACACTTGGTGTCTTATCTTCTAATTTTAAACCTGCATAGCCGATAATATCACCATATTTATTTCTTAAATCATATAAGGTTTTTTCAATTTTAATATTATCTTCATGATCTAAATTTTCCTCAAAAAGATTATTAGTATAATATAAATTATTACTTAAATCAGAAACAACTATTGCTATTGATCTAAAATAATAATCATAGTCAATTTTTTCCTTGAATAATTTCATTGCTGCTTTAGCTATTTCAATAGCTGAAATACTTGAATTTACTAAAGGAGCTCTGAAAGAATAACGCTTTAAATTATTATCTCTAAGCATTATTCCTATTCTATTGGCAGCTAATTTCTGATTGATTAATTCCTTACTGATAAGATTTGCTAGCTTAAAAATAACCCGCCAGATATCTTCATCGCAGATCATATCACTAACTGTAGTAGTACCTCTTGAGATACTTTTAACGCTAATAGCCTTATCATAACTAACTACTTCATCATTATTAAATCCTAGGGCATCATCATAGATTTTTTCACCAACCTTACCTAGTTCATAAAAAATTCTAAGCTTACCATATTCTTTAAAATCACCTAATTTATAAATTCCTTTACGATTTAATTTCGGTAACATTTTTTTACCAATACCAATCATTTTATCAATCTCTAAAGGATAAACAATGGACTGATAATTATTTTTAGAAATCACAAAGATACCACTAGGATCTTTAAAATCAGAAGCTAATTTAGCATAAATCTTATTAAAACTAATTCCTATTGATACTGTTAGTCCTAATTCATTTTGGATTCTAGCTTTAATCATACTAGCAATTTTTAAAGGACTCCCAAATAATTTTAAGGATCCAGTGACATCAATCCAAGCTTCATCAAGTCCATAAGGTTCTACTTGATTAGAAAAATCTAAATATATTTTATGCGCTAATTTAGCATACAAATGATACTTTTCATAATGCGGTTTTAATAAAATTAAATCCTTACACAGTTTTAAAGCCTGCCATAGGGGCATTGCGGTTTTAATACCATACTGCTTAGCTAATTCATTTTTAGCTAGAATAATTCCATGTCTTTCTTTAGGGTTACCACATACTACTACCGGTTTATTACGATGTTCTGGTTTATCTAGTAATTCTACCGAAGCAAAGTAGTTATTCATATCACAGTGTAGTATCACTCGCTCCATTTTTACCTTGCACTCTAATCTCAATTCTATTTAATTTTTCAACCAAAGTATAAGCATTAGGATCTAAGATAGCATGAATGATATTAGCAATATAAATACTGAGTAGTATTAAATAAGCTATATTTAAACTGGTTTCAGTGCTTATATTAGGAAAATTCAGATTAATAAGTAGGCTTATTGCTGCTATAATCGAATGCATGCCAATAATAAATACTGCATTAAAAATAATTCTACTTAAGTGATAAATTATACTATCCTTTTTTAGTACAGCTTTATTATTTTTACTAATATTAATCCTAAAGATGAGCATTGCTATGCTTTTAGCCTTAAAAAATAAGGGTAAGATGATAAAATAAATAATCATCATCAATAGGTGAAATACTAATGTGAAAATAATTAATTCCATTCTTTTGCTTGCGAGTTCTAGCTTATTCGTATCTTTAAATAAACTATTTAAAAAAGCGTTAAAAAAGAAGGTAGTGATAAATGAATAGATATAAATATCACAGGTTGTGACTAGTATTTTATATAAATAGACTTTTAACTTATCTTTTAGTTGCATTCTTCCTCCTAATATTAACTATGCCATAAATAAAAATAGCTAATAGGGTAAAAATTGACCCATAGTTAAAAAACTTTTGAATAAAAGTTAAATTAGCTTCATAAAAATTTAAATTATGACTAATTTCTTCTTTTGATAATTTGAATCCCGTAAAATAATTATCATTAATATAAGTGGCTAAATTAGCACTTAAGGCTTCTTTACTTTGATCATTAGCGGTGATTAATTTATAAGTAAATTGTTCATTGTCTCTTAAATAGATTTTAATATCTTCATTTATTTTAAAATTAAAATAAGCATTACTATCAACATCTCGAAAGTGATAACTAAGTAAGCCTGGATTTTCTTTTAAATTAATAATTTGATAATAAGCTCCTAAGTTATTTAAAAAATCATCAAGCCTACGATAAGCCTCACTTTCACTAGCATTCTCACTAATTAAAATTAAAATACTTAGATTATTATCTTCATATAAACCAGCAAGAGTATGCTTATTATACTTATCAATGAAGGCATATTTAAAATTAGGATATTTATCATAATTAAAATTATTACTGATCATCTTAACTTGATTATTAAAGTTAATATTAACATTCCTTAAAGCGAGTAAATCAGTAATTTTTTGATTATCATTAAGATAAATTAATAATTTAAATAAATCCTCCTTACTGACAAAATTTAAATCATTTGCCTTCGCAAAGGTATTGGTAAAATTACTATCAACACTTAAACCGATACTCTGCGCTTTAATATTCATAATATTAATAAAATTAGCTAAATCATCACTAACACTTTCAGCTAAGACGTTTAAGGCATCACTATACTGTCCAATAATAGCTGCTTTAAATAGATCCTCAAATTCTTCCTCTTGATTATATACTAAACCTAAACGATTATCCCCTGAATTATCAGTAGCCATAATGGATGCTTTAAGTTTGTCATCAATTCTATTTTGTTCAATGATACTTAAGGCGAATAAAGATTGCATAAAACCAGGATTTAACTTCTCTTTATTAACTTCATTTATGATAAACTTATTAGTTTTAAGATCATAAACACTGATGCTGGCATTTATTTTACTGCTTAATACAAATAAAATAATAAGTATTAAAACTAATTTTAATTTCATATTTATATTATAACTTAATTTAAATAAATAAAATAATTCCTAGCTAAAATTAAAAAGGCTTAAGCCTTTTTAATAAATATTTATAAATAGAATTGCAGCTAGCACAGCGCCAATAATCGGACCGATAATTGGTACTATGGCATATTTCCAATTAGAATCACCTTTATTTTTAATCGGTAAAATAGCATGCATGATTCTTGGTCCTAAATCACGTACTGGGTTTAAAGCATAACCAGTAGGACCTCCTAAAGAAACACCTAGTGAGACAATTAAAGCACCAACTACCATTGTACCAAAACCAACTGGGAAATCATATTTCGAGAAAGCTAAGATTCCAAGCATTAAAACAAAGGTACCAATAGCTTCACTAATAATATTAGAAATAGTGTTAGGAATAGCTGGGCCTGTCGCAAAGGTTGCAAGGATGGCGTCTTTATCCTTAGTAGCATGATAATGATCCCTATACATTAAATAAACTAAAATACTACCAATAAAAGCACCAATAAATTGCGCAACGATATAAGGTAATACATTAGCCCAATCAGTATTACCACTAAGTGCCATTGCGATTGATACTGCTGGATTTAAATGGGCTGGACCTAATACCCCGCTAATAAAGGCTGCCATTGCTACTGCTAGACCCCAACCGATAGTTATTACTATCCAGCCTGCATCTTTAGCCTTCGATTTATCTAATAAGCATGCTGCAACGACGCCGTTACCTAATAAGATAAGTAAGGCTGTACCAATTATTTCACCAATAAATTCATTCATCATCTTTCTATCTT
>JAEWGY010000066.1 GCA_023388035.1 Bacillota bacterium
AATTATCAACTAAAATTATTAGCGAAAACCAAGTAATAGTTTTAGAAGATTTGAGAGTTAAGAATATGTTGCAAAATCATAAATTAGCTAAAGCAATTAGTGAAGTTAGTTGGGCAGAGTTTAGAACAATGTTGGAATATAAAGCAAGTTGGAATAGCAGAGAAATAATTATTGCACCATCTAACTATGCTAGTAGTCAACTTTGTTCAAAGTGTGGCTATAAAAATAGTGATGTAAAAAATCTAGCACTTAGAAATTGGACTTGTCCTGAATGTGGTGTAAACCACGACAGAGATATAAATGCTAGTATAAATCTACTGAAATTAGCAATGTAATTTTGGTATTATTTTGAGGTAGGAACTACCTTGTTAGCTTGGGTAAACTTGTACCGCTTAGGTATATTGACCAAGAAGCTCCAACTTCTATAAGTGGTGAGTAGTTCACAAATAACTAATTCAGCAGGGCGAAAATCATCTTCTAAAAAATATTTATAAACCTTTTCATTATCAGCCATAACCACCGCTGCATAATCATAAAGTTCACTCTCTTTTTCATTTAGAATAATATATTCATTTTCCTCTCTAAGATTAGCCTTAGTATTACTATTTAAGGCTGTATTAATTCCAGCTAGGGGATCTTGCGTAATAAAAAATACGATTAAACCTAAAGCGATAGTGCCAAGTCCAATACCACCACCTTTTACGGTTTTCCTTGCAAGACTTACATTTTCACTTCTTTTCCGATTATTAATTTTCATATCTTAATTATACCATTTTAGAAGCATTAGAATCCTTATTAATTAAAACAATCACTTAAGATCGAATTAGCTTTATCAGGATAATAAATCTTAATTCTAAGAAAATTTATTAAAGATGAATAAGATTTATGATTAAAGTTAATTTAGATAATTAAAAAATACTATGGTAGATAAATAATTTATATGTTATAATATAAAAGCTTTAAATTAAATTAAGAATTAAGATTCATAATTTAAGATTTATGATATATATAAGGAGAATCTAATGAGAGAATTTGTCATCTTTAAATGCTCTATATGTGGTGAAGAAAATTACATCGGTACAAGAAATAAGAAAAAACATCCAGAAAGAATGGAAATCAAAAAATATTGTCCTAGATGTAGAAAAGTAACTTTACATAAGGAGAAAAAATAAGCCTTAAGGCTTTTTTTAGTTTATGTATAAAATAGATAAGTTAAGTTTAGGGGAACTTAGAACCAATTGTTATATAATTAGTGATGAAAGTAATAATTGTATTATTATTGATCCAGGTAGTGAATATCCTAAAATAAAAAAGCTGCTACATGATAAAAAACCTCTAGCAATTCTTTTAACTCATGGACACTATGATCATATCGGAGCTGTGGATGAGTTATATAATGACTATCAGCTTCCTGTTTATTTACACAAAGAAGATGAAGAGATCGTAAGAACTGCGAATAATTCAGCCTTTAAAAAGGGTATTAGTCTTAAATGTCCTGTTAACTATTTTGATTTTAATAAAATTCAAATCAATGATTTTGAATTTAAAATTTATCATAAACCAGGTCATTCACCAGGCTGTGTGATGTATGAAATAGATGGCTATTTATTTTCAGGAGATGTATTATTTAAGGAAAGTATCGGTCGCTATGACTTATATGGATCAAGTGCTAAAGATATGATGAAGAGTCTTAGAATTTTCCCTAATTTAAATCCTGACTTGATCGTTTTACCAGGACATGGTGAAAATACAAGGATTGCTGATGAATTAATTAGTAATCCCTTCTTAAATGGTTTAATTAATAAACTTTAATCAAATAGCATATTTTATTATACTATTTTATTAATTTTTATTTTTTTATCTTAATTTTATTGTGATATAAACTTAAGTGGTTTATAATTAGTTTATGTTATTACTATATACAACACCAGGCTGCACCTCTTGTCGTAAAGCGAGAGCTTGGCTTAAGGAACATAATATAGAATTTGTTGAAAAAAATATTTTTAAGCATAAATTAACTGCAGACGAAGTTAAGATTTTATTAATGCGTTCTGATAATGGTACGGAAGATTTAATTTCTTTCCGTTCAAAGATTATTCAGGAACAGAAAATTGATGTGGATAATCTTAAATTAGATGATCTTATTGATTTTATTATCAAAAATCCATCTATTTTAAAAAGACCGATTATTATCAATGAATTCAATTTTCAAGTAGGATATGATTCTGAAGAAATTGATGCTTTTTTACCTAAGGAATTACGCAATATGTCTTTTATGAGGTCGCAATGAGAGTTTTAGTTGGTTTATCAGGTGGTGTTGATAGTGCGATAGCTGCTTATCTTTTAAAAAAACAAGGATATGAGGTAGATTGTCTTTTTATGCGCAATTGGGATTCTAGTCTTAATAATGATTATAATGGTAATCCTAATTTAGATAGTCATATTTGTCCTCAGGAAGAGGATTATAATGATGCTAAAAGAGTTGCTGAAAAATTAGGTTTAAAATTATTAAGAATGGATTATATTGAAGAATATTGGAATGATGTTTTTCAAAATTTTATTGATGAATATAAAAAGGGGAGAACACCTAATCCCGATATTCTTTGTAATAAATATATCAAATTTGATTGTTTTTTAAATTACGCAATTAAGCATGATTATGATTATATCGCAACTGGTCATTATGTCAAAAAAAGTAGTAACGATGCTTCATTTTTAATGAAGGCAAAGGATCTTAATAAAGATCAATCATATTTTTTAGCACAAATTTCTAATAAGGCTATCAGTAAAAGTATCTTCCCCTTAGCTGATTTAGATAAGACAGAAATTAGAAAAATAGCCAAGGAATTAAATTTAGATATCGCAACTAAAAAGGATTCTACAGGAGTTTGTTTTATCGGTGAGCGTAATTTTAGAGCTTTTTTATCTAATTATATCCCTTTTAAAGAGGGTGATATTGTTGATATTAATACTAAGGAAGTAATCGGTAAACACCAAGGTTCTTATTTTTATACCATCGGTCAAAGAAAAGGTTTTAATATTGGTGGGAATAAAGGGCCTTATTATTGCGTTTCTAAAGACGCGATTAAAAATATTATTTATCTCGCCTCAGTTAATGATGATCACTTATTATATTCTAATGCCTGCATCATTAGTGATTTTAATAAGCAATATGATATTGAACTAGATAATCTTAAGGCTAGTGCTAAATTTAGATATCGACAAAGTGATAATCCTATTTTGATAAAGGTTTTAGAAGGTGATCGTTTGCTTCTTAATTATCCGCAAAAGGTTAAGGCGGTAGCTAAGGGCCAACAAGCAGTCCTATATCTTGGTGATATCATGATTGGTGGTGGTGTTATTGATGAAGTTTTTATTGATGATAAGGAAATTGACCAAATTATAAAGGAGTTAACTAACAATGAATAATTTATTTTCAAATAAAAAAAGAATTTTTATTTTATTATTTTATCTATTTATCGCAAATTTTTTATTAGTCCCTGCTTTTCATATTTTAAATATTAATACTAATATAATTGATTCGAAGAATCTTGCACTTATTACTATTGTTACAGCAATTATTAGAACATTACCAATATTACTGCTTAGTTATAAATTTTTAGTTAAACAATTTAAAGATTTTATTACTATTTTTAAATCTAAGCCATTTAAAACGATACTATGTTTTGTTCAGTTCTATATCTTATATTTTATCATTTCCCTTGTTGTATCCCTTATTTTTCAGAATATCGGAATAGTACCACAAGAATCGATGAATAATCAGCTCTTAGGATCTTTCCAAAAAGATTATCCGATAATCGTTTTTATGGCCTCTGTTATCATCGCACCAATTGAGGAAGAAATAGTATTTAGAGAATCAATTTTTAAATTTACTAAATTACCTACCTTCCTTGCGGGAATATTATCGATTTTAATCTTTACAGCACCGCATATCATAGAAGAAATTGTTAAATATGGATTCACTTTACAAACGCTTAGCTACGCTTATCCTTATTTAATAATGTCTTTAAATTTTGTTTTAATCTATCATTATAAAAAGAATATTTATTTTCCAATAATTCTACATTTTATTAATAACTTAATCGCTTTTAGTATTTTAAATTTAATATGAGAAAAGAAGCTTATTTTAAAAAAAGAGAAGATAAGTGTTTAATTTGTTTTGAGGAAAAAGAAGTAGAATATCCTTTTATTGTGAAATATGATAAAAAATTTTACTATGATCCAATAAAAGCTGTACCTTTTTTACACAGCGATAATCCAAGGCTGATATTAGATGAAATATTAGCCCTTTTTAATAAGAAAAATGAGCCTAAAATAATTTATGATTACTTTAATGGCCTTAGTGAAGATAAACTTATTAATTTAGCTGAAGCGATTTCTTTTATTGATGATAATTTAAAAACACAATATAAAGACTTACTTAATAAAATTAAAAGAATCTTAATGATTGCTTTAAGTGATGATTTAAGTTTAATACTTTCTAATTTAGGACTTAATGATAAAATTATTGATGATTTAAAAAATAATGAATTTAATATGCGAAAAGTTAATAATAATTATTATTTTTTATATGATTATTATCGCTTTAATTTTAAATTACTTGATGAACTTAGTTATCTAAGAAAAGCTAGTGAATTTGATTATGAACGCATTAAGCGCATCATTATTATGGAATATAAAAAATACTGTTTTAATAATGGTCATAGTTTTCTTAATTATTATTTTTTTGTTAATAGAATTAAAAAATATAATCTAGATTTTAAGAAAGAAGAATTATTAGCTGATTTAAGTCCAACTCTTTTAAAACTCATTGATGAAGGTATCTTTTTTACCCAAAATAACAATTTATTTTTAACTGAATATTATAAGATGGAAGATACGATTAAAGAAAAAATTGAATTTTATACTAAATCCTATCAGGATAAGTGGGATATTGAAAATAAACTTAATAGCTTAAAAGATAAGTTCAATCATAGTTTTAGTAACGATCAGATTCAAGCAATTAAAAATTTCTTTAATAATCGTTTATCTTTAATAAGTGGTATTGCAGGAAGTGGTAAAACCAGTGTTATCAAAGCTATTGTCAAGATTATTAAAGAGGAAAAACCTAAGGCTAAGTTAATCGCCCTTGCTCCAACGGGGAAGGCTGTTAGTCGTATTAAGGATCTATGTGAGTGTGAAGCTAAAACAATTCATTCCTTTGTTAATTATAATTTAGATTTAATTAAAAATAAGCAAGATTATGATAGAAATAATTATGAATATATTATCATTGATGAGGCTTCAATGGTGGATATGGAATTATTTTATTTATTTTTAAATTATATAAATGATATTAAAAATCTTGTTTTAATCGGAGATCTTAATCAATTACCGCCAATTGGAATTGGTTATATTTTTAAGGATCTTTATCAATATGAATTACCTAAAGTGAAGCTTAATTATAATTTTCGTACTAAAAATAGTTTAGGTGATTTTATTAATGCAGTTTTAAATAGAAATATTAACTTAGAACAGAATAGTGATAATAGTTTAATTTTTAAAGCTTTAAATAAAACAGAAATTAATGCTTTTATTAATGAGTATTGTAAGCAAAATAATGATTTTAAAGATAGAGTAATAATCAATGCGGTTAATAAGGGTGAAACCGGTGTTTATAGCATCAATTTATTGGTTCAAAAAGTTATAAACAATGATAATGATTTTATCAGAATAAAAAATAATGTTTTTTATCTAAATGATAAGGTAATGCATCTTAGAAATGATCAGATTAATAATGGTGAAATTGGTTATATTAATAACTTAGATAATAATGATAATCAAAATCCTAAATTCAATGTAAAATATCGTGATTTAGAAATGGTTTATGATATCCAAAATATCGATGATTTAAGTTTAGCTTACGCTTTAAGTGTCCATAAGGCTCAGGGTAGTGAATTTGATGAAGTAATTTTTATCATCGATAAGGATTATCCTTATATGTATAATTTCAATTTAATTTATACTGCAGTAAGTAGAGCTAAGACTAAATTATTCATTTTAGGTGATCTTAACTTATTAAGGCAGTCAATTAAAAAAGAAGCTAAGCCTAGAGATAATCGTTTAAGTATCCTACTCAAAAAGTGAAATCAATAATTTTAGCACTCATTACTTGACAATGCTAATAAATGTGCTACAATATTAGCAGAAGGAAAGATAGAATGCTAAAGGAGGTTAAAATGACAAATCGAATGATTAGGATCTTCAAGGCTATAGTAGAAGAATATATTGCTACAAATGAACCGGTTGGATCTAAGAATTTAATGATTAAATACGACCTACCTTATAGTAGTGCTACTATTAGAAATGATATGGCATACTTAGAGGAAATTGGCTTTCTTGAAAAACCTTATACCAGTGCAGGTCGGATTCCTTCTAGAAAAGGCTATCGATATTATTGTGAGCATTTGATTGAAGAAAAAATTGATCCTGAATTAAAATTAGCTATCAGTGATATCTTTGCTAGTAGAAATTTATCAATTGAAGATGCAGTTAAAGAAAGCATTGATGTTATTTCTAAAATGACTAATCTTACAACCGGTTTATTAGGACCTGAGGCTAGCTCTTTAAAACTAAGACACATTCAATTATTCAAACTTAGTTTTAATTCAGCTGTTTGTGTTTTTATAACTTCAGATGGTCATAGTGAATCAAAGATCTTTAATTTTAGAGATGATATTGCAATTGAAGATATTGAAAATTGTGTTTCAATATTAAATGATAATTTACAAGGTTCTTATTTAAGTGATTTATATAATAAATTAGAATCCTTAAGACCACTACTTGCAAAGCGTATAATCAGATCAGAAATCTTATTTAATGCTTTCGCAAATGCCTTTATTAAATTTAAAAAGAATAATGTTTATTTTTCATCAACTGCTAATATAACAGCACAACCAGAATATAATGATGTAAGAAAATTAAAGAAGCTACTTAAGATACTTGATAGTAATAATTTACTTATTGAATTAAATGATAATAATGAGCATGCCTTTAATATTGATGAGAATACACAATTATGCTTATTAGATGATCTTAGTGTAGTAACTT